>JARIEH010000117.1 GCA_029256865.1 Psychrobacter sp. | reverse complement strand
GCATAACGATATCCTAAAACTCATAATTAATATGATGAATGGCTGCTGCTATTTCCACACAGAGACAATTTCCCTATAGCAAAATGCAGCAACGACAATGAGATTGAATCTTACAGTTAAATAAATGATTTACAGTATTTGTGTAAGTGTTGACACTATTAAAGCAAGATATAGGTTGATAAGCAACATAAATGCGTATTGCATTTTTTGGCAAGGTTTTTTATGTATGAATGGGCTGACAGTTTGAGCAGTACACACTAGCACGTCCATTTAGCTTGATATTATCGAGTGGCGTATTGCAACTTGGGCATGACTCACCTTGTCTACCATAGACGTTCAGAGTCTGCTGAAAGTAGCCTGTTTGTCCACTAGCGACGGTGAAGTCACGCAAGGTAGATCCTCCAAGTTCGATAGCTTTTTGCAAGATATTTTTAATATGATCGACCAATATGACTATTTGTTCATGACTGAGTTGATGGGCTGGAGTAGCTGGATGAATACCTGCAAGATATAAGCTTTCAGTGGCATAAATATTACCTACGCCAACTACTATTTGCTGTTCCATAATGACGGATTTAATGGGTCGTGCGATAGGCTTTCTTTTGGTTTTCTTAGCCTGTGTACTCAGATTATCGGTGGTACGTTGAATAAGGTGATATAAGTAGTCAGCAGTGAAATCTTGGGATAGGGGTTCGGGACCCAGATGATTGAGTAGCTTATCGCTATAGTCTGCATACCACAATACTGCACCGAAGCGTCTCGGGTCATGATAATGTAGTTGGATCTGCGGGCCATCAGAAGCGCTAAAAGTCATCACTAAATGGTCATGTTTACGCTTTTCCGTATCAATAGGATATTGTTGTAAGCTTCCCGACATACCTAAATGGATAATTAACTGCCGTTTATATTGTAAAGCAGCATCATCACTTAGTGTTTGAGCACTTTTTAAGAGTTCAGCGGTAGGAACGAAACTCAATATCAAATATTTTGCACGGCGCTCGATGTTCTGCAAGATATAGCCAACCAAGACATTTAAATCATTTGGCATGGGCCAACGTAGCTTTGGCTGGAATACTTGTACAGCGGTAAGGTTTTGACCTGACAGTGGCTTAAGGCTGGTTTTAGTGGTTTCAACTTCGGGTAGCTCAGGCATGATGTTTTTTATAATAACCTTATGGGTAATAAATATTGAGGTTTGCTCAGTGCTACGTAATAGCGCGACGTGCGTGCAAAATTCCTGGCTGTTGCTCAAGCTTGGCGAGTAGTTTAGATAAATGTGCTAAACCTGAGACCTCGATATGAAACTTTAAAGAGGCGATGTTATCATCAGTACTTAAGGTTTCAACTTTACGAATATTGACACTCTCTTTATCAATAACTTGAGTTAGATCTCGCAGGAGGCCGCGCCGATCATAAGCTTCGATATGAATATCTACAGGTTGATAACGGCCAGATTTGGACTTCCAAGCAGCGCTAATTTGCCGTTCAGGATCACGTTCAACCAAGCGTATATACTCAGGGCAGCCACGATTATGAACACTGACACCGCGCGATTGGGTAATATAACCAGAGATTGGCTCACCATGGACAGGGTGACAGCAGCCGGCTAGATTGACTTCAATATTATCAAGACCGTCGATATAGATTTTGTAAGCATCAAGCGAGCCTGTAGATTTTGGATCAATACTGGGTGCATATTCTTCTTGTTCTTTTTCAGGCTCCAACCGCAGCTGACGGGAAATATGGCCGGTCAGCTGATGTAGACCGATATCCCCTGTCACCAAGCCAACGATGATATCATCAGTATTATTGACATGAAAAAACTGCGTATAGTCATTTAAGTCAATACTATTCGGATGTACAGATAAGCGCTCAAGCTCTTTTTTGAGCATCTGCCGACCAATCTCAATATTCTTATCACGGTCTTGCTTATTGAACCATTGGCGTAGTTTTGAGCGTGCACGATTGGTATGAATATAACCCAGTGAGGTTACCAGCCAATCACGATTGGGTTCACGTGATGCTTTAGTGATGATTTCTACTTGCTCACCTGTTTTAAGCTGATAGGTTAGAGGTACGTAGCGCTGATTAACCCGTGCAGCTTGGGCACGATTACCGACTTGCGTATGCACATAATAGGCAAAATCTAGGACGGTAGCGCCTTTTGGCAGTTCGGTAATATCACCATCACGACTAAAGACATAGATGCGCTCAAGCTCGTCAAAATCAAGAATTTGTTCTTCATTTTCAAATTCGCTTAACTCTTGATTGTCGGTATCTTCATCAGTTGCCGAGTCTGAGTGTAGGGGACTGTTAATAGAGAGTAAGTGGCGCAATGAGCTGATTTTTTGATTCAGATAATTGTCTTTTTTGCCTTTACCGCCTTCTTTATAATTCACATGAGCGCACATTCCAAGTTCAGCTTCAAAGTGCATGCTGTGCGTACGAATTTGGACTTCCAGAGATTTGTTTTCAGCGATAACGGCTGTATGCAAAGAGCGGTAGCCATTTGGTTTTGGATTGGTAATATAGTCGTCAAACTGTTCGGGTATATAACGCCATAGGCCATGCACCAGTCCCAGCACATGATAACAATCGGATGGGTTTTCCACGAGAACTCGCAAGGCACGAATATCATAAAGTTGATGAAACGACAAACCTTTGAGTTTCATTTTGCGATAAATAGAGTAAATGTGCTTTACTCGTCCTGAAACATCAGCGCAAATGTTGGCATCTGCCAAAGCTTGGTTAAGCTTATCTTGCATACGTTGAATGTAGTCTTCACGCTCACTGCGCTTTTCGGATAATAATTTGGCAATCTCTTTATAACGATCAGGAGCGAGGTAGCGAAAAGCTAAGTCTTCAAGCTCCCATTTTAACTGCGCAATGCCCAAGCGGTGTGCTAGTGGCGCATAAATAGTCATCACTTCACGAGCAACGCGCTGTTGACGTTCCGTGTTGGAGAAAGACAGTTCACGCATGGCAAAAGTACGTTCAGCAAGCTTAATCAATACCACTCGTACGTCATTGGTGACAGAGATGAGCATGCTATAGATATTTGATAGCTGATCGCGTTGGTTATTGGCAAAGTGATCTTCTAAACGCTTATTACTCTCGATAATGGCAGACAGCTTTCCCAATGCCAAAGCATCTTTTACTAAAGTATAAACGTCCGTACCAAAGTTTTTTTCGATATCCGCCAAGCTTACCATGGATTTACGTGCACTACGATACAGCATGGCAGCGACTAAAGCGTTTTCATCTTGATACAGATAAGTCAAAATATCTGCCATACCAATGCCAGTGACATAAGCGCCAGAGCGTTCAGATTCGCTGGTATTCATGCGACTGCGAATAAATTCACAGGCAATAGCTAGGTTGGGTACAGAGTCTTGACCAATACGTTTTGCAACATTATCTAGCCAAACAGGCACATCAATATTGGCCTGATCTAAGTCGCTACTACCAGACACTTCTGATGATGGGGCTTTTTCATCTGTAAAGGTGTTTGTTAGATACTCACTATCTAATTTTGGATCATGACTGTGATAAGAATATTGTGCAGAACGATCAAAAGTAGTGTGCAGTTTATGAGTGGCTAATTGCTGTTTGATATCTAGAGGTAATTGAGCATAGCTATTGGCAGACTGATGAGAGCGTTGGCTAGCAACCAGCTGCGCTGCTAATGATGCACTATCGGTTTCTGT
>JARIEH010000249.1 GCA_029256865.1 Psychrobacter sp. | reverse complement strand
GGTTAAATCCACAAAGTAAATCGGCGTGCGATAGCTTTGCGTGGTGCTTTTACCCCTTAAGGTGAGTTGCAGCGGTAGACACGACAGCTTATTGCCCGATACCGCTGCAAAGTAGCTGAGCCGTGCTGCAAGCGTACGAATACTATTAAAGCCCGTGGTGCGAAAGATAAAGGTGCCCAGCTCATCGTCTTCACTGAGATTCACGTACAGCCGCCCATAAGGTTTACAAGCACCACCTTGCGCGAGCGAGCAGCGATCAGGGGATGGGCAAGGCAACTGCTCAACACCATTGCTTGTGCGACGCTGACATTGCTCACCGTCACCCACGCATAACGGTCTACCTGTTTGCCTATCAAATAGTGTGTACTCCGCACGTAGATTCAGTTCAGGATCATTGAACAGCATGCGTACGGGTATTTGTCTCAGCTTATCGGTTGTACCCTTACGCAGCTTTGCATCAAGTGGATGATTGACCCAGCCATCCTTATTCTGCACTTGGCTGGTAATGGTGAATTGATCGTCCTTAGCAGGGAGACGCTTGCCATCTTTTACAACGACACGTCCAATGCTAATACGACCTAATACTGGTGGGGTTATGGTGAGACCTTTAATCATGGTGATATTCCTTAATTTAATAGAGTGAATAAAGCAAATAAAAAACCCACCTTTGAGGGGTGGGCTTTTATGCGCTTCATTTGATTCGTTTGTGGGTTGTTAATATATCGGTTGATGAGATGCGTTGTTAGTCGGTTAAGACCACAAAGCGACGACTGCCTTGCTTGGTTTTACTGAATTTAGCCAACAGCTCAGGATGGGCTTTAATGACGGCTTTGCTATCGATACCAACACTGTCTTTCGAGCGCTTCCAAGAGATCGCGCCACTTGAGAACACCGCAATCTCATTGTCTGCAATCAGCGTTTGCAGCTGATGCTTCACTTGGTCATGACGCTGTTCCATCTCTTGCAAAGACACACGGTAGCTCAGTAATTGTTCAAACAGCTTATTGGCCCCGTCGTCGTCTCGCAGATCAATCTTGCTTGACGGCTTAGGGCTTGGATACAGCAGTTTCAGTGCTTTGGCTGCAGATTCAGAATGATCAGGTGTTGGCGGTGTATCCGTCTCCACGTATTGCCAGAACAGACGCTCATGCTCGATGATGGAGGCAATCAAGCGCTCATCACGCTCGACCTTAAATATCTTGGCTTCGTGTCCACACAGCAGCACACAGATATGCGCAGCGCTTTTACCAGTGACTGCCAGTTGATGCTGAACTTGACATGTGACGTATAACGGCACGCCATGCTTCCAAAGCTTAGCGCCATGTTCACCAGCGGTTTTGCACTCTAATATCTGTACTTCATCGCTACCAGTAATGGCATAGTCTAAATTAGCCAGCATAAAGGCTTTATCAGGATCAGGATGCTGCAAGATGGCATTGACGCGGCGTACCTTATTGCCTGTATGTTCTTGATAGTATTTAGCCACCATCGGCTCTAAGGTATTGCCCCAGTAAAGCGGTGAATAACCCTCGATGCTCTCATCGATGTCGGAGCTCATGCGTCCTGTCTTAATCATCCATAATTCCAGCATAGAGAGATACGGATGGATACCACAAGCGGCAGCAGCATCAGAGCTGCCGATACCTTGCTTGCGAACAGCTAACCACTCTTCACGGCTTAAGTCTTTGGTGTTAACCAAACGCTTAGCGGTGCCTGATTGATGATCAGAATGCTTAACCGATACATCTGGCTTAACGTCTATATTAGACTTTGTCGCTATAGGCGCTTTCACTTTAACGGTTGCACGTTTGGCTTGTTTTGGCTGAGTGGTCGTGTTTAATGCGATGATGTTCATGATAAATTCCTTAATAGGTTTATTACTGAGTAATGTAAGTTGTCTTATTGACGGCATAAAAAAAACCACGCTCAAGGGCGTGGTTAATTTATTAGGTAAGTACCATAGCTAAGCGATTAAGAGTAGCGCTTGCTCTAAGCTTTTATCTTTCAGTTTCGCCCCAGCACCAAACCATGCAGAATCCAAACGATGGTCTCGCGACATGGCACGGCGTTCATGATCCACATACTCGGTCATGGCAGACAATAGGCCATAAGCCGTATCACGCGCTGAATCAAGATCAGCACCGCGACCTTGACCATTAAACATTTGCATCACCTGAGTCATGGCACGAGCGTTCGGCATAGCTTCTTTCTCCTTCTTAGCGGTATTAAACAGAATCAGGCCATCATCTTGCACATCGTTAAACACACGGTTTAAGTAGTTGGCTGCCTCTGCTTGAGTCACTCGTCGATTGGTGAGCTGCTTCATCTCATAGTTAAAGTCATCCCACTGGCTGACGGACACGCCCAATTGACGCTTAACCTTGTCCGCATCAAAGGTGGTGCTGTGTGGTACTTTCACCACGCCGCCGCTGCCATCAGCAAGGCTTACCGCTAAAGTGTTATTACACACCACACGGATATTAGTGAACTGCGCTGTGGTCGCTAGAGTGCCGTCACAAGCCGTTGCCAGCAAAAGGTATCCATTACTCACATCACCACCCTTAAGAGTCATTGATTGGCCTGTACGAGCCAATGCCCACATCTTACGCCCACCCTTTAAGACCCCTGCAGTCTCAAGCTCAAAGTCTGCTTGTTCCGTCAGATCCCGATAGAACTCTAGGATCTCACGCGGCTGTACTTCTTGATAGCGCTGACTGACCACTGATAATGGCTCTAGGTTATCACTACGATACAGCACCTTATTGCTATCAAAGGGCATAATGAGGTTTTGGCCTTTGTCATTGGTTGCCATATAGCTGACGCTTGATGACTCAATACGCCAATCCATACCAGCCTCACGAGCCCATACCTCAAGCGGCTGCTTTGGGGATAGCTCTTGACCTAAGCCATGCCAGGGGGTGTCGCCAACGTATGCCATACTTTCTACTAGATGTGCCATGAGAATATTCCTTTTGTTGATTGATTTAGAGCATTAGTTGATTAAACGTGAGGGTTTTAAAACAAGGTTGAGGGCGATAGCTAATAGCAAACTCAGCCAATGATGAGATATGAACTACCAGGACTACATAATAAAATGTCATACAGACTCCTAAGAATAGAGAGCATAAAAAAAGGCCTGCGATTAAGCAGACCTTAGAGAGGGAAATAAGATTAGATTGACTGACCGCTTGCTTGACGCAAATGATCGTATGTTCAGGTAAGTGGTATGTATCTGAAATTGCTTTGGTATCCGTTATGCTAAGTTCTAATTAGATCAAGGATATTTACCATGACCAAAGCTACGCATGTTCGGCAGCCACGCTTTAAGGCGCTGCTCATACTTATCAGTTCTCGTTAAATACAGTGCTGCATTGGTAGCATTGATAACCTCCAAAGGTATGTTTTTGTGCATCATACCGACCCCACGTGTGCCCCAACGATCATACTCACGTTTACTTTCACTGGTATTACAGTTGTGGCACCACCCAAAACCATCCGTTATCTTTGACCACTGCTTGCCAACTGCATCCCCTAAGTACCAGTCTTTCCAATGCTTGTCACCGTTATAGATCAATAATAAGTGACAGTGTAATCCTCCATTTTCAACGCCTTGTTCAATAGCCCATGCATTGCCTCGCAAGTCAGCGAAACAGCCCCTTTTTTTGCCTATTTTGTCTCTTAGTTCATTCATAAAGCCATGAAAGTCTTCAACATCCACTTGATGCGCAAACTCCGACTTTATCTTAAGGTCAACTCTTACGATAAGTACGCGAGCAAACTCGCTTAAAAAGAAACTCATGTAATTGAAAAGTGAGTGACTGTTTCGTTGCTCCTGAAAAGCAAAGTCAGTGATAGCCGTTTTGTATTCATACTGATAAGAAGTTAACGCGCGTAAAAACCTTTTCGTCATACCCTCATCCCAAAAAATCTCATTAGGGTAGTAGTTGCCACAAACGAGGTAACAACTGCCTATAAACCATTTTATCGAACTGGTGTATTCCAGTTCGTTATCGTAGAGCAATGCCATTGGTTGATAGTAAAGGTTCAACTGTTCACTAACCTGTTTAACACTAATTTTAGGTTTCGGATTGAGTATGTCGGTTACTAGGTTGTCGATTCCAGCAACTACAGTGTTGTGGTCTAACGTTGTAATAGTCATTTTATCTACCTAAAGTTATGGGTTCATAACCTTAGGCAAATGGGTAATTTCTTATTATGGTTATTTAGGGTGGCTATACAATACGACAATGGGATTGGTTGTATTAATAATATTAATAACCGGATTGGTAGCATAAAAAAACATCTTGCTGGAGCGTAGTTTTGATTTTTGAAAATCTTGCTTGGACGTGATTTATCTAGGTGGGGAGTTACGTGTTTTTTAATCTAAAATAAAGTATAATTAACATTTAGTAGTAATTGAGTAAAACATATAATTATTGACCCTTAAATCGCCTAGAACCGTAAACGTTACCCGCGTAATCGATTACTATAAAATTAGTGAAAAATCCTTTTAAAATGATGTAAAAATCATTAAATAATTGAGGTTAAAACCCCCGTTTTATCGGATAATTTATGGAATACTAAAATGCATAATGATAATTTTTTTGGAAAAAGAATCAAGTATTCTCAAAGAGAAGTTGACTTCATATTGTATAATTTAAAACTGGACGATTATGATCTTACAACACCAAATAATTTGTCTTATCTCAATGAAACTTTTGATAAATACTACACAATAGACCCTTCTAAAAAGATCTATCTTAATCCACGATACTGCTTAGTTTCGGATGAATCTATACGCTGGATAAAGGATGACTTAAGAGCGGCACTTTGGTTCTATTCATTTCTCGTTATCAGACAGCGTTGGGAATTCGAAATAATAATAGAGCACGCTGTCTTTTCAAAAGACCTAATATTAAGTTTTGATAGTTATCATAAGCGGGTGGGAACGAGAGGTTTTATATGCAGAGATTTTAATCTGTTAAATAAAAATCGACTAGTCAGGATAGCCATGCCCCTATATAGTGAATATAAGACTAGCCATAAATATTTAATTTGGTTAGATCGCAAAGATCAAGAACAGATGGATTGGGCAATTGATTATCTTCAGGAACGGGAGCTATTAATAAATGCTCCTACATTTTTATCTATCAACACTAAAGAGTGTTATGCACAAATCTGTGCATCATTAGATGCGCTAGATTTACATCCGAATCTTAAAGAAAAGCTGAATGACTACCAAACTGCTAAAGCAAAAAATACTAGTAAAGATAACCAGACTTCAGATCAAGACGTATCCTCACAGGAACAACAGCTTATTTCAAGTAACAACAACATGGTTCAGGCTATTCGCAAAACCATAGATGTAAATAGTGATCGTAACACGTATATTAATGAGCCAAAAACTAAGGCTTATATAACACTGATTAGAGAGAAGTACAAAGTTAGTGACGCTAAGAAAGACGTACTAATGAAAATGCGTACTGCTTGGAATCAGAAGGTTTTTAGAGATAAGAAAACGGTTAAACCAGAAAAAAGGATCAAGTTGCCACATGGTTATGAAAAAAAAGTCAAAGAAATTTCAATAGCCTATGATGAAGAAATGGTAGCTTGCTTGAAGAGAATTATCGATGAAGAGTACAATCAGATTAAATCTGAAAAATAATAAAACTTGGTTTTTAATAATAGTAAAATTATTTTTGATACTGAAGACTCTTAAAGAAGTAAACTGAAATTTATTTAGTTACCAAGCAACGGTAAAAACGAAATGATAACTTTGAGTATACCACCGAGTATACCATTTCCTTATTAATAAAATATATCTATTTATATCAATAAGATAGGATACTGTATTGGCACCGACCACCGGTACCAATACCTAGTTCTATATTATCTTATAGAGCCGCCAAAGCCCCTGATACTAGGGGCTTTGCTGTATCTAGCGTCTTATACTGTCCTGCTCTATCTATCCCAATCCATGCATCTGATGTACACATGTCTTAAAATGTACATTGGGAATAATAATCATGGCTGTATCGCTATTACCCGCC
>JARIEH010000032.1 GCA_029256865.1 Psychrobacter sp. | reverse complement strand
ATTACTCCTTGGCCTACGCATAAACTACCAATTGAGCTCAAAAAAGCCCGTGGAAAGCCGCAATGGTCATCGCTAAGTAGTGGCAAATCTGAGCAGGCAGAAAGTTTGCGTATTGATGCTGCATGGTTGCTATCCACTAAATTACAGTCGCACAATCTTGAACGCGAATGATTGATTACCTATTACATTTCATATGAGTCGGTCAGGAATCGCTTATTTTCTGATGGTACTCTTTTTTTAGTAATATCCTAAGTTAATAGTGCACCTAACGCCTCACTACCACGTACATCTGTCTGCTGTAAGTAGATTGGGTAGACTGGATAATCTGCAAAGCTGCTTTCAATTTCACTCATGAGTTGTTGCTGCCTGTCGGCTCTTTTTCGCCAAAACTCATCTGTTTGCATGGGTGTTATCAGTTGATTGACGACAATGGCCGCTGGCGTGAGCTTGGTTTCTTCTAACTGTTGGATGGCGCGTTTGGTTTCAGCCAATGGCAACACATCAGCAGTCATCACCAATACAATGGCCGTTTTTTCGCGATCATGCAATAGTGCTCCTGCCTGACGGAACAGTTGCTTGCGCTTCTCTAATACCGATACTGCTTGCTCCCAGCGATCAGGTTTATGCTTAGCGAATGGATTGGCGACGTCATTTTTTTTCTTATCTCTATCCAATGACTTATTAGTATCTAGACTGGTTGCTGCGGAGCGCAATTTAGCCTGTCGCCGCTGCTGTGCCAATAACCCATCTGTCCACGCTCCCATCATCTCTGGCAATACCAATAAGCGTAAGGTATGTCCAGTCGGGGCAGTATCAAAGATAATATGCTCGTACCTTTTATCAGAGGCAGCATCCACTGCCGCCACCAAATGCTGACACATTGATTCAAGCATGGCGGCTTCTTGCGCTCCTGGTGCGGACTTAGATAGGCGCAAATGTTCACGAATCTTGGGCATCATATCAGGATTGGCATAGCCTTTTATGGTGCGTTCAACCTGTGCAAAGTGAGTGTCTACAATGACATCAGGATTGAGCTCAAGCGCATCAAGATAAGGAGTAATCGCAGTTTTTTCATTACTTAGCGAGATATTAAGCACATCACCTAAACTATGCGCAGGATCAGTTGAGATAATCAGAGTCTTTTTTTGCTGCGCGGCATAGCGGCTGGCAAGTGCTGCCGCTGTCGTTGTTTTACCAACGCCGCCCTTACCACCTACAAATATAATCGGTTGAGTGGCCAGCTGCGTGACTAAGGTACTTAACGGATGTAGAGCCATGATGTTTTCTCGTTTTTTCTATTTATATATTCTTAATATAATTAATAACTTACACTAATTAGCAGCAGCCAATATGATCAAAGGGACATTTTTCCATCCCCATCCGTGTATGCCATTCATGAAAGTTTTCCAAAAACATAGGTTGCAGCTCAAGTGTATAAAAACTGGCTGGATTATCAATGCCGAGGCTCTCTGCAAACATCATTAACATAAACAAATCTTCTTCATCACGTGCTGCTCGTGCCATCGTTTGCCGATATGGAGCATGGTAAAACTCATTAAGCCCTGCAAAGAATTTTTGCCACCAAGCTTGATTATCTTTTGTACCTTCAGTATTAGTGGAAGTTTCAAGATATTTAGCTGGCTCGTTGACCCTCTGCTCTTTGTCTAGGCGACTGTTGTTTAAAGGTTTTTTGAAAGGTTCTATATCATCTTTGTTTTTCATATAAACACCTACTCTACAATTTTTTAAGATAAAGAGTCTAACTAAGCTCTTACTTCTTAATATACATCATGTCAGATACAAAAAACGCTAGCAATTGTTGCTAGCGTTTTATTTTCTGGAAAGCGCTCTTCAAAGGCTACGGCCATCATCAGTAGTTACCTATACACACTAGGCGTCATTTTTGCCTTTATGTGACGACCATTCACGGCGTAATACAGAGAAACTCTCAAAAGTAACCAAAATTGTAGCAACCAAGATAACGATATCCATAATGATAAGCAGCCAGTTACCATCTACATAGAAAGTTTTTAGCTGAATAAGCAGTGCAAATATGGTCATTACCAACAAGAACGACAGTGGCGCTAAGGTGTACCAAACTGTCTTGCCTTTACGTAATAAGATAACCGTCACAATCATTAGCGTTAGTGCCGCCATCAGCTGGTTGGTCGTACCGAATAGCGGCCATATAATCATACCGCCCGAACCATCGATACCGCCAGCACCGAAGGCCAACAGCAGACAAGTTCCCACTGCCAATAGCGTAGCAACCACACTTTTGCTCAATATTGGAATATTATAAAACTCTCCAAACTCTTGAAAGATATAGCGCTGCAGACGAACGCCTGTATCCATCGTGGTACCAGCAAACAAAGCCGCCATCACGGTAAGCATCGTCTGGGATAACACCATTTCTATACCAACACCTGCGTTAAGTATCGTTGCACCACCATCAATAAAAGCGCCAATAGAGCCGTCCCCAAATTTTTGATAAACGGCTTGCCAATCTCCAAGGGTAGCAAAACCTGCAGTGGCGGCAAGAATAGCCCCTAACGCCAACATACCTTCACCAAGTGCACCGAAGTAGCCAACAAATCGTACGTCTTCTTCCTTGTCGATTTGTTTAGATGTCGTACCCGTTGCAACCAAACCATGGAAACCTGAGATGGCGCCACAAGCAATAGTGACGAACAATAAAGGCATGATTGACGGTGTACCCATGGGTAAGTTTGTATTAATGGCTGGCGCGACAATATCTGGAGTTGAGATAAATATAGCAGCGTACAATAGAATCAAACCGACAAACAATTGCAGTCCGTTGATATAGTCACGTGGCTGTAGCAGCATCCAAACGGGTAGTAGTGACGCAACCGCCGCATATGCAAATAGAACAATGATCCAAATAGCATTGTCTGGTAATCCAAAGACCGTCTCAGGCAATACAAACGGAAACATAGGTCCAAGATAAATCAGACCATATAAAGCTGCCACTCCAATAATAGACACCCACATCAGATTCATATTATAGCGATAAATACACTGACCAATAATAAAGGCAACGACTAATGCACCCCATACTGGCAACACCGCTGAAGGGGTTTTAATCAGCATATTGGCGATGGCGACACCGAAGACAGCATTGACCATGAGTAATAATAAAAATATGACCACCATCATAAGGCTGCGGACACGAGTACCCATAACGGTACCAGCAATAGATCCAATGGATTGGCCACGATTGCGCATACTCGCCCAAATCGCTGACATATCATGAACGCCTGCCATAAATATCGTACCAAAGACCACCCAGAGTACCGCTGGTACCCAACCCCAAATGACGGCAATAGCTGGACCGATAATGGGAGCTGCACCCGCAACAGAAGTGAAGTGATGACCCCAAAGGACGTACTTATTGGTGGGTATATAATCCACCCCATCTTTCATACTATGGGCTGGCGTGGGACGGCTATTATCTAATGCCAAAATCTTAGTCGCAATAAACTTTGAATAAAACAAGTAGCCGCAAAGCATAGCAGCAACTCCGAGTAATAATACAATGGCACTATTCATTTTGTCTCTCCTTAGAAAAGTTAGCGACGGACGAGATCCCTCTCATTCTCGTTTTGTATTTTTATCCTTACTTCATAGCAATGCTGGCAAGAAGAAGCTCCTTAAAAAAGCCAATGTCTTCTTTCGATACTGTATCAGCCTGCTTTAAGTAATGGTATCAGTATTAATGATGGTTCAAAATAAAGGTTTATTAATGTATAAATCGAATTGATTGTATCTGATCTGCCATAAGTTGTAATATTTAATACCTGTAAACAGTCAATACCAAATATTGAGTATCGTGAGAAATTAAAAGCTATTGATAAAAAATAATTATATAAAGGACTTTAACACGCTGTTTATATCTTTTTTAGGCAAAACACAACCCCAGACCATTTAAGCAAGATCACGTTTTAGCATTTTTTATAGTGAGGTTTTGGTTATAATAAGAGCCTATTTAACACTTCGCTATTAACACGTGATCATAATTTGAATACTAAATCACATTTAATAGATTTTTGATAGATTAAAGGGTTGGCATGACATACTATTTTGGATTTATACCATCAGACAAACTGAACCAAATGATTGATGAAGCTGAGCACGTCATCACCTCAAATGA
>JARIEH010000084.1 GCA_029256865.1 Psychrobacter sp. | reverse complement strand
GTTTTTCTGATGGTGAAATTGCTGTAGAAATCAAAGAACACGTTCGCGGTAAAGATGTGTTTATCATGCAACCCACTTGTGCACCGACCAACGACAACTTGATGGAAATCATGATGATGGCTGATGCCTTGCGTCGCTCAAGTGCTGGTCGTATTACTGCCGTGATGCCGTACTTTGGTTATGCGCGTCAAGACCGTCGTCCGCGTTCAGCTCGTGTACCTATCTCTGCGAAAGTCGTCGCTGACATGCTGAACATCGTCAGTATCGATCGCGTCATGACCGTTGATTTGCACTCGGATCAGATTCAGGGCTTCTTTGATATTCCAGTGGATAATATCTACGGTACGCCTGTCCTATTGAATGATCTAAAAAAACAAGATTATGACAATATCATGGTGGTTTCACCTGACGTTGGCGGTGTCGTCCGTGCGCGTGCTATGGCGAAGCAATTGGGTGATACTGATATGGCGATTATTGATAAACGTCGTGCACGCGCCAATGAATCACAAGTGATGCATATTATCGGTGACGTACGTGACCGTGATTGCGTCATCGTTGATGATATGGTTGATACTGCAGGTACACTGTGCCAAGCAGCAGTCGCATTAAAAGAAAACGGTGCACGCCGAGTCTTAGCGTATATCACTCATCCTGTGTTATCAGGTAATGCCCTAAATAACATCAATGAGTCAGCTTTAGATGAGGTGGTGGTGACTGATACCATTCCTTTATCTCCTGCTGCCCAAGCTTGTAGCAAAATTCGTCAAGTATCCATCGCGCCAATGTTGGCCGAGAGCTTACGTCGTATTAATAACGAAGAATCTATCAGTGCCATGTTTGATGCCTAAATGCTACCCTACTAGTTGCTGTTCAGTTTGATAGTAAAACTGGCTAAAATAGGCTACTGATAACCAAAAAACAGCGTCAAGTATCCTTACTTGGCGCTGTTTTTTGAGTAGACCTTTGTGTAGGTCTTTATTATTGCTCCAAAACCACGTATAATGCGCGCCTGTGCTGACCATTTACTGACTCTCTATCTTGTTTATAGTGATTAAGTTTGGTGAGCGCTTTCAAAAGTGCTGATCACACGCAAAAAAGTAGCGTCTGTAATGATGATTAACCTCACTACAAACGGCTGCCTTTAGCGAATGGCAAAACTCATAGCTGCTGATTTTAAATTGTCATCTATGAACATTAGCTATCATCACCTATTAGTGGATTGGTCGCAAATCCACTTTTTTATGACCAGACACTTCATTTATCTTTTATAGGATTATATCCATGAAAATTGATCATTTTGCAATTAACGCAGTTGACCGTTCTGCAGACGAGCAAGGTAAAGGTGCGAGCCGCCGCCTACGTAAGCAGAATTTAGTTCCTGCTATCATCTATGGTGGTGGTGAGGAGCCAATGGCTATCGCTATCAAAATTAACGAGATGGTAAAATCACTTGAGTATGAAGCCTTTTTCTCTCAGATTTTGACCATCACTGTTGACGGTGAAGAGCATCAAGCCGTTATCAAAGACTTGCAACGCCATCCAGCCAAAGGCTTTCCAATGCATGCTGACTTTCAGCGCATTGTAAAAGGCCAAAAAATCAACATGAACATCCCACTCCATTTCTCAGGTCGTGAAGAAGCACCTGGTACGAAAGCGGGCGGTATCCTATCTACGCTAGTGACTGAAGTAGAAATCGTTTGCTTACCATCACAGCTACCTGAATATCTAGAAGTAGATGTGTCTGGTATGGAAATCGGTGATCTATTCCGTCTATCAGATATCAATATACCTGAAGGCGTCATCATCTTTGATCTTGATATGGAAGATGCAGTCGATCGCACGATCGTTAACATGCAGCCACCAACAATTGAAGAAGTCGACGAAGATACTGAAGAAGTTGCTGCGGCTGACGTACCAGCATCGGCACAAGGCGAAGCTGATGATAAAGGCGAAGAAGAATAATTCGGATATCAGCTATCCTATCTTATAGACACTATCGTTGCCTATAAGATGGCTAAATTTTTGGTTATTTATTAAATACAGCAGGGGATCGATATCTCCTGCTGTTTTTGTAAGTAGCATTTGAAAAAATAGCCCCACTGTTATTTTTTCAAATGCTACTTAATGAATGGTTTTTTTATTTTTAAATTCAGGCAGAGTATAGTCATGTCACTAAAACTTATCGTCGGTCTTGGCAATCCTGGTCAGCAGTATATGTATACGCGCCATAATGCAGGGTTTTGGTTTGTTCAGCATCTGGCGCATCAATTCAATATTGACTTAAGCCCAGACAAAAAATTTCATGGAGTCACAGGCCGAGGGCAAATCCATGGCCACGACGTGCGTCTATTATTACCCTTGACCTTTATGAATAAATCGGGTCAATCAGTGGTACCTATGGTCAATTTTTATGGTATTGATAATGATGAATTATTGATCGCCCATGATGAGCTCGATATACCTGCTGGTAGTATCAAGCTAAAAACAGGTGGCGGTCATGGTGGCCATAATGGTCTGCGTGATATCACCCCCCATATTGGCAATGACTTTCATCGGCTGCGCGTGGGTATAGGCCATCCGGGTCACAAATCTAAAGTGACCGGTCATGTACTCTCAAAAGCAGCACCTGATGAGCAAATTGCAATCGATAGTGCCCTCACCGCGGCGTTCGAAGCACTGCCATTATTATTAGATGGCGATATTGAACGCGCGCGTTCGCAAATTAATGGTTTTAAACTCCCTGACTGAACGGTATGATACTTGCTGTCTAAAACATGATGGTTGCTATCTAAAAATATTAGCAGCATCAGTACTACGGTAGCAGCAGCGATACTGTTTTAATCGTTCATAGCACCATTTCATACTTTATCATTAGGCAAATAGCACAGACTTAACAGCCAAGATATGGAACCACCCTTTTATTTTGCTCTATTTGTCCCCATTAACAGATTACTTTTGTTA
>JARIEH010000053.1 GCA_029256865.1 Psychrobacter sp. | reverse complement strand
CGATTGCGCCATTACTTGGCTTATTAGGGACCGTATTGGGGATTATATCTTCGTTTTTAGCCATCACAGATGGTGCGATGCAAGATCCTACCTTGCTTGCAGCAGGTGTGTCACAGGCATTGATTACTACCGCTGCAGGGATGGTTGTGGCAATACCAGCACTGATAGCATATCGTTATTTCCAGCGCCGCATTGTTGATATTAATGCTCAGTTTGAAACGGAAGCAGGGCTTATGATTCAAGAGCTTTATGATTATCAGCTGTTGGCAGAGGCGCGCTTATCCTCCATGGCTACCACCATACCTATAATAAAAGACGCAGATTCAGAGAGCAAGAAGTTGAGTGAGGCGTTAGATTTGGAGCTTGGAAAGAGACATCGAGCAATGCAAAAAGCAGCCGTTCCTACTTCTTGAGTGGTTATAAAATTAATACTGCAGTGACATTAAAAGAGCGGTAAAAGTGTCTGACTAAAAATCTGGTTTTATAAGACTACGTCCATCAGAGATATTGCCATGCGTTTTAGAAAGCCTATCGTTGAGCCACTTGAAATTAATCTGACACCGATGATTGACTGCTTGCTGTTTTTAATCGTGTTCTTACTATTGGCGACCTCATTCAATCACTTTAGCCGCTTAAATATTATTTTACCTGAAGCTGAAGGGGTTGCAGTTACTGAGCGGCTTGATAGCATTGAGGTGGCTGTACAAGAGGATGGCAGTTATCTGGTCAATGGTATCAGTCTGGCGAGCAATAGTGCCGCTGAATTGACGAGTATGCTACAGCAAGAGGTCGGTAGTGAACGTGGTATG
The DNA here is from genome assembly GCA_029256865.1 of Psychrobacter sp. The sequence continues at coordinate 4,519 of JARIEH010000053.1, read as the reverse complement.
CTGTTTGTGATTGCCGCTGATGCCAATGCGACACACCAGTCTGTAGTGCAGGTGATGGATGTAGCTGGTAAACTGGGTTTTTTGAACTTAAATATCAGTACAGTGATGCCACTTGGGCAGACGCCAGCGCAATAAATGTTAATTACACTGTTTATCATTGTTCGAGATGGTTTTGTACTATCATTACCTCTCTTTTTTACGCAGTCGCACCTTCTATTTATTTTATCGATTTACGTTATCGACCGATGTTACCGACTTATCTATTCATACCTGAACCGAGGCTTTTATGAGCCAATCTGATGTAATCAAAACCTCTGATGCGACTGCACAGGCAATACCAACCTCTAAAATCCAGACCTTACTGCGTTTATTAAGCTATCTTAAACCGTACTGGTGGGCGTTGTTGTTGACAGTAGTAGGGTTTGCTATCAATGCAGCGACAGAGATTTGGATCGCTAAAATGCTCCAATATATCACCGATGCTATCAACCAGAACGATCGCAGCAAACAAGCTTGGTTTCCTGCTTTAATCATTATCCTGTTTTTTGTGCGCGGAGTGGGTAGCTTTTTAGGGAATTACTTCTCGGCCTTAGTATCTCGTAATCTGGTGTATGAAATAAGGGTACAAGTATTTAATAAACTACTGCGTTTACCAAGCTCTTTTTATTTAGCCAATCCAGCCGGTACCATTTCATCTAAACTGATTTTTGATGTTGAGCAAGTGACGGCTGCCAGCACCGACTCAATGAAAACTTTGCTACGTGATGGCTTGACGGTCATTGCTTTGATTGGTTTCTTACTTTATACCAACTGGCGTTTAACCTTGATCTTGTTTTTAGTACTGCCGCCGATATTATGGTTGGTTAATTTTGCTTCCAAGCGCTATTTAAGACTGTCCAAGGGTATTCAAGAAACCATGGGAGATGTCAGCCATATCACTAATGAAGTGATCAGTGGTTATCAAGTAGTCAAAAACTATGGTGGTCAAGCATACGAGTCACAGCGCTTTGATGATGTGTCAAAAAAGAACCTGCTGCAAGGCATGAAGGTAGTGATTACCAATAGTATCAACACTCCAGCAGTGCAGCTGTTGATGGCGATGGCGATGGCAGTGGTGGTATGGCTTGCTCTACGTCCCTCGGTGATCGATAGTATTTCAGCAGGTGAGTTCATCTCTTATATTGCAGCGGCAGGGCTGCTCAGTAAGCCCGTACGCTCACTAACGGATGTCAATCAAAAGCTACAGCGTGGCATCGCAGCGGGTGAGTCTATATTTGCCTTGCTTGATGAGCCTGAAGAAAGAGATACAGGCATACTTAGCCCCACGTTATCAGGCGAGATTAAGTTGGATAATGTCAGCTTGGTCTATCCTGATTCAACAGTGGCTTTGCGAGACTTCAGCTTGGATGTACGAGCGGGTGAGACGGTGGCCTTGGTTGGCCGTAGTGGTGCGGGTAAGTCGTCACTGGTTAATTTATTGACACGTACACTGACCACTACTTCAGGACAGATTACGATAGACGGCGTACCTATTGAGGATATCACTCTTCAGAGCTTGCGCGCACAGATTGCGATGGTAAACCAACAAGTGGTCCTGTTTAATACCACGGTCTTTAATAATATTGCTTACGGTAGTTTGGCCAACAAGTCACAGGCTGAAGTAGAAGCGGCCGCAAAAGATGCCTTTGCGCACGACTTTATCATGAAAATGCCACAAGGCTATCAGAGCCAAATCGGTGCTGAGGGTTTGCAGCTATCGGGTGGTCAACGTCAGCGTTTATCAATTGCACGTGCATTATTAAAAGATGCGCCTATTTTGATACTGGATGAAGCGACGAGTGCCTTGGATAACGAGTCCGAGTTTTATATCCAAAAAGCGCTCGATAATGTGATGCAAGACCGCACCACCTTGGTAATTGCGCATCGTTTAACGACCATTGAGTCTGCGGATCGCATTGCGGTACTAGACGCTGGGCAGATTGTCGAGCTTGGTACTCATAGCGAGCTAATGGAAAAACAAGGCCATTATGCACAGATGTATGCCCGTGATTTTAAATAAGGGGCTAAGAGCAGATGAGTATTGAGACGGCGATCACTCGTGCTTGGCAGCGCAAAGCTGCTTGGTTATGGTTATTATTACCCGTAAGCTGGCTATATGGCGGCTTGATACGACTGAGACATCAGGCTTATAAGCTTGGGTGGCTTGCAAGCTATCGTGCGCCTATACCTGTGATGGTGATAGGGAATATCACGGTGGGTGGTAGCGGTAAAACCCCTCTAATCATAACGTTGGTTGATTATTTGCAGCAGCAAGGTATCAAGGTTGGGGTCATCAGTCGCGGCTATGGAGGCGATAGCAGCCAGATGCCAGCTTTGGTGACCCAAAAGAGTTTACCAAGTATAGTGGGTGACGAGCCTTGCTTAATCGTCAATATGACGTCTGTGCCAATGGCCGTATGTCCCAATCGTCAGCAAGCCATTGAAATCTTGCTGGCTGCACATCCTGATTTGCAGCTGATCATTGCTGATGACGGCTTACAGCATTATGCTTTGCAACGTGATATTGAATGGATCGTGGTAGATGTCGCGCGTGGTTTTGGTAATGGGCAGTTGTTGCCAACAGGCTTTTTACGGGAGCCGATGGCACGGCTCACAGAGGCGACCGTTGTTTATCACAAAAAACCCAATGCAGAACTGACGTCTGATAGAAATGGACATTTAAGTCATCATTTAGATCAGAGTTTGACCATGCAATTGCAACCAGGCGGTTTGCAGTTCTTATTATCTGACCATAATGTCGACAAATTGAATAGTATGGGTTCATCAGTTCATTCTGTACCTATGGCTGGTGATACAGTACATGCTGTCAGTGGGATTGGCTATCCGCAGCGTTTTTTTGATACTTTAAGCGCGCTTGGTTTCGATGTCATCGCCCATCCTTATCCCGATCATCATGACTTTAGTTTGATCGAACTGCTGCAATATCGCCAGCATCCTATCATTGTGACCAGTAAAGACGCGGTAAAAATTAGAACAATACTACTAAAGACGGCTGCTGAAAAAATACTGAATGATGAGTATAAAAATCTTGTCAGTCGATTATGGGTGTTACCTGTGACTGCCGAGCTCTCTGATGCTTGCTATCAGAGCTTACAGCAGCAATTAACAGGATTTGATATTGCTATGCCGATGCCTGATTCTGTTCTTAAATAAAGTAAGTTTGTCTAAGTTAATTTTTACTATGTTCTAAGTGAGTTTTTAAACTAAATTGTTTTACCTGTTTGTGATAGGAGTTATCTATGTCGACTACATCAGTGCCTGTTAAAACTCATATTGTCATTCCCGCTCGCTTTAAAAGCACGCGCTTGCCAGGTAAGCCGCTATTAAGTATCCATGGTAAACCCATGATATTGTGGGTCGCTGAAAAGGCGCAAGCGGCAGAATTTGCTGACGATATGTGTATCGCGACCGATGACGAACGTATTGCTCAGGTTTGCGTTGATGCAGGCTATGAAGTCGTCATGACGAGTGCTGAGCATGTCTCAGGTACTGATCGCTTAGCGGAAGTCGCTGCGATAAAAGGCTGGGCAGAGGATGATATTATCATCAATATGCAAGGCGATGAGCCGCTGGTACCACCGCTATTATTGGAGCAAGTAAAGACGTTGTTGGTGCAAGATAGCGAGAGCGTCATGGCAACTTTATACGAGCCTATTGCAGACTATGGTACCTTTACGAGAGCGTCGGTGGTCAAAGTCGTGAGCGCGAGGATTGATAATAAACAACGTGCGCTTTATTTTAGTCGCGCCCCCATTCCTTGTGATCGTGATGTGGCGCTAGCTGTGGCGGCGGGTAATCTAAAAACAGCAGAGCAATTTGCACCAAAAAATGCCTATCGACATTTAGGGTTGTACGCCTATCGTGTCAGCCTATTGCAGCAGTACGTTCATTGGCCACAAACGCCGCTTGAAACGCTAGAGAGTTTAGAGCAACTACGCGTGCTAGAAAATGGTGGCATCATTGCGATCGCTGCCGCAACCGTTCAGCTGCCTGCTGGTGTTGATACCCAAGAGGACTTGGATCGCTTAAATGCGCTACCTTTGAATGAGTTTCAAACGGATGTGCACTGGTAAATAGCCTAAATAGCCCCTAAAACGTACAGCAAGTCATGAAACACTAGGCGTGAGCGAAATGGTAGATATAGAAAGTACGATAGATATAACAGATAGTATTTATTTTGCACCGCTTTTGCCATGGCAGCAAACACTATGGACACAGCTTACCAATCGAGTGTCAACACCACAGCACAATTTGCCGCATGCATTACTTGCTGCTGGCATGCAAGGAATGGGCAAGCGCGCTTTTGTATGGCGCTTGGTGGCTTGGCTGCTGTGCCGTAATCGTGACCAGCATCCGCTTGGCGCCTGTGGCAGCTGTGAGAGTTGCCAGTGGCTAAGATCTGGGACGCATCCAAGCTTACAAGTGTTACCTATCGCCAGTATGCCTATCAGTGCTGAGA
>JARIEH010000025.1 GCA_029256865.1 Psychrobacter sp. | reverse complement strand
GCTGGTATCATCGTTCCGGACAACGACATCGATGTAAGTGCTGAAGCTAAAGGTGCTAACTATACAATTGGTGATGCTGATTATAATGCGGCTCAGACTGGTACTCTAAAAGGTACGATAGAGCATCGTAATAAATTAGCCCCTTACGGTACCATCGGTTTCCGCCCTAATATCAACAATAACTGGGGTGTGTTCGGTGAAATCGGTGCCGCCTATATGGGTAAAACAGATGCTACAGTTCGCGCAAGTAATCCAGATGCAGACGTTACAGTTACACCTGCAGGTAGCGTAACTAGTACTACTGTTAAAGGTAGTGATGTTGCAGCTGCAGCTGAAAGAGAGCTAGGAAATAAAAACTATCTTGAGTGGTTACCAATTGTTAAAGTTGGTGCAACTTACCGCTTCTAATCTAATCACAGTCTAAGGGCTGTCATTGGTTAGCAAAAAAAACGATCCTTTCGAGGGTCGTTTTTTTATGCCCATAAGCTTTTCACTTAGATGAATATCGTGAATGATGATGCCTATTAGGGACGGCTCTCAAACGCATCAGTGTCTATATTTGATATTGACGGTGTCTGTTATTGTTTTTGCTTATAGATTTTTCTGAAAATAGCAGTTAATCCATACATCTGGAAACACGGATTAACTTTGTGATAAGAATAGACTAAATTCGGTTTTATGGATATAATGATATTCCAAATCGACAAAAGTATACTCCTAACGACTATGTGTAATGACATCGAAGAAAGATATGGATATTGTGATGTTGTGGACAGAGATGTTTTGCATACCCGTAAACGTGTCAAAAAAAACTGGCCATTGATTTTATTTCAGTTAGTTATCACTGGTGGCTTGTGGAGTCTTTTTATTATTCACAATATATCGTCTTCTGCGGCATGGAGATGCACCGTCTGTGGACGAAAACATTATTAAATAGCGGTTTTCTCTCATCTTAGGGCGGTTTTATCAATGTTTTTTAAGCCTAAATTTGGGGAGCTTAACGCCCGTTATTATCCTAACAATCAATGCTCTCCTGCTCTTTTGTTTGCTGATTATGACGGCTCAAATAGATCGTTCACTTTTAATGATAAAACCTGCCTTAAAAAACGACAATGACCTGTTGGGTAGGGGCAAACACTATTTGATAGTTAGACTCACTGTGTTCAGAAAACGTCAGTGATGACAGGCAAATCTCAGCGCTGTCTGTTTCAATAGTTAAGTCGCTAATAAGAGGGGCATAGTTTATTGCTAAGCCTTGTGCGAGTTTATACTGATGAATCTTAATAAAGCTCTCTTTTACTTGCCACAATAGCTTGGACACTAAGTCTCTATCGGCCACTGGTAGCCTAGTGAGCATAGAGATCTCATCAGAATGATAAAAGCGCTGCGCTACCTGCCAAGCAACATCATGAGTCTCGATATCAATACCAACCGCACGTCGATAGCTAATCGCCACCGCAACCTTGCTCTGTAAACGGTCACCTGAATGGCTAAAGCACACATAATACCTGTGCTTTGATAGCTGATAAGGGAACTGTGATTCGTCCAAGGTATCATTAATATCCAGTGTCACCAGTAGCTGCTGCAGTAGTAGGCGCACACCGTGACGTTGTTGCTGGCGTTTATTTTGAGCGTTTTTGCGCACTGATACAGGCAATTGCTCGATCACATATTGCCAGGTAATATCGCTAAGACTGTCGAGAACGTTATTGAGAGTCTTATAAGGTGCAAGTGGTGTTAGCAGGGTGGAGAAGGGCGCTAGAGGGTGGTTGGGCTGCACCAGTGAGCTGACATTGGCAGTGGCACACCAAGTCGTGGCGTCAAGTTGAGTGTATTGAATCCGACTTAGCTTGAAGTTTTGCATAATTTATCGATATCTATTACTAATACTAAGGTTTATTAAAACGGTTTCAATGAAATAGAAAAAGCCTAGCAATATATATATTGCTAGGCTTTTATTATATACGCTGTGATTAACCAATGGTTATGAAAACAGCTTAGTAAGACAGCTCAGCACGGCGGTTTTGTGCATAAGCTTCTTCAGTCGTGCCAGCGGCGACAGGACGCTCTTCACCATAACTGATGATACGGATATTATTTGCTGGGACGCCTTGGGCAGCTAAGTAACCACTGACCGACTGTGCACGGCGCTCGCCAAGTGCCATGTTGTACTCACGGCTGCCGCGCTCATCGGTATGACCTGCGATCAGCACACCCGCTGCTGGGTTTGAGGTCAACAGGCTTGCGTGTTGATTTAGGACGCTGGCAGATTGTGACGTAATCTCGCTACTATCAAATGCAAAGTAAACAACCGCCTGTAGGTTGTCAGCAGCAGTAACGATGGCATTTGGGTTATCGACGATGATAGCGCCAGTATATCCTGCTTGACCGCCTGGAATACCTAGAGGGGCAACCACAACTTCAGAGGTAGCGCGCTTAGTGGCACACCCTGTAGTGAGTGCGACGGCACTTGATAAAATGGCAAGCGCTGCGATTTTAGCAAAACGACTGCTGTTAGAGATCAGATAAGATGAGGTTTGAATAGATGACATGTTGAGCTCCTAAATTTTTAATCCAATTTGTTATTGTTAAAAACTGCTTATAATAAAACCTAGGCAATTGCTACCCATCATAGAATCAATGTTACGTTATGTAAATAGCATTACTGTAAATGATATCAGATTTAGCCAAGCATTACCTTAGCTTGGCAGGTCATACTTTAAAATACTTTTTATATTTGCCCAACGAATAAATCAAAACTGAATATAGAGTTTGGTTAAGATAGCGTATAAACAGTAAGGTTACTGGCTAACTTTGATCATGAACAGCTTTTAAACTTGTGGCGCTATTATGTGTTGATAGCTATTGAAGTTTGACACCATTAGGCCAATCTACTCTTAGAGTGAAGTATTTAACTTTTGTTTTTTTATAAAAATAATCACTATTGCTGTCACAACCGCAAACCACCAGTCCCAAAAAAATAGCCGCAAACAATAGGAATATCTATGTCTATCGCTGAAACCGACGCTCCAGTTATCAATCCAGAAATGCCTGATGTGCCACCCCATGCACCCAGAAAAATCTATCTAAAAGACTATCAGCTGCCAAGCTTTGATGTGGATACTGTCGATTTAGACATAAGAGTTTTTGAGGATCATGCGCTGGTAGAGAGTAAGCTGACTATGAAGCGTCAGGCAGCAGGCGATTTGGTATTATATGGTGAAGAGGTAGAGCTGTTAGCCATCCGTATCGACGGCGAAACACTGAGCGCTGACCGTTACCGCCAACACGATGGCAAGCTGACGATTACTGATGCGCCTGATGATTTAACGCTACAGCTGCAAGTACGGATTTGTCCACAAACAAATACCGCGCTGGAAGGCTTATATATGGCTGGCACAGGTAGCGAGACCATGTTTGTCAGCCAGTGTGAGCCAGAAGGCTTTCGCAAGATTACCTTTTATCCTGATCGCCCTGATGTGCTTGCGATATTTACCACGCGCCTTGAGGCCGATAAACGCTATCCCACACTACTCGCCAATGGTAATTTAATCGAGCAGGGTGATGTTGCTGAGGCGCCAGAGCGCCATTATGCCATCTGGCATGACCCGACCAATAAGCCAAGCTATCTGTTTGGTTGTGTGGTGGCAGATTTGGATGTGCTTACGGATCATTATACGACCAGTGAAGGTCGTGAAGTGACCCTTGAGCTGTATGCAAAAACAGAGGATATCGACAAGTGCCATGTCGGTATGCAAGCACTCAAAGATGCCATGGTGTGGGATGAGGTCAATTATGGCCGCGCTTATGATTTGGACCGTTATATGATCGTGGCCGTCAGTCAGTTCAATATGGGGGCGATGGAAAATAAGGGCTTGAATATTTTTAATACCGCTTGTGTATTATCCAGCCCCGAAACGACGACGGATACACGCAGCTTCAATGTCAAAGCAGTCATCGCTCATGAGTACTTTCATAACTGGACGGGTAACCGCATTACCTGCCGCGACTGGTTTCAGCTGTGCCTAAAAGAAGGCCTGACCGTTTATCGTGATCAGTCTTTTTCAGCGGATCATCAGTCAAGCGCGGTGCAGCGTATTGATGATGTCGCTACTTTACGCGCCCATCAATTTAGCGAGGACGCAGGGCCGCTTGCGCATCCAGTCCGCCCAGAGAGCTTCGTTGAAATCAATAACTTCTATACCACCACCATTTATGAGAAAGGCGCAGAAATCGTGCGCATGTTGGCTCATACTTTAGGGCCTGAGAAGTTTCGCCAAGGGACAGACGAATACTTCCGTCGTTATGATGGGCAAGCGGTGACGGTTGAGGACTTTTTATCCGCATTGAGTATCGCTGATAGTAAAATCGAGCGCTTCATTGACTGGTATCGTCAGCCGGGTACACCAGTTGTGTCTGGTCATCAAGACTATGACAGCCAGACGCAAACGCTCACGGTTACTTTAAGTCAGCAGACACGTCATGTACCTGGGTTTGATGCACCAAAGCCATTGCCAATTCCAGTTGCAACGGCGCTGTTTGATAAACAGTCTGGTGAAATTATCACCGAACGTATGCTACTGCTGGATCAAGCTGAGCAAAGCTTTAGCTTTGAAGGGGTGACGAGTGAGCCTATCGTGTCATTATTGCGCGATTTTAGTGCGCCAGTGCAGCTCAACTATGATTATCAAGATGAGGATTTGGCGTTTTTGCTCAAACATGAGACCAATGGTTTTAACCGTTGGCAAGTGACACAGCTACTGGTCAATCGTATCTTGCTACAAAATCATAACCCTAATATTTATTTACAGGCGTTGGCTGAGACTTTACCGCAATTGGCCACAGAGGATGCCATGTTGGC
>JARIEH010000284.1 GCA_029256865.1 Psychrobacter sp. | reverse complement strand
AGAGACTTTTGAGCGGCGGCAGCCTCAGCAGCAGCGTCGGCGGCAAGAGAGGCTTTTACGCTTGCTCCTAATCCTGACTTCGCTAAAAAATCCGTCAATACACCACTAAAGCGACCACTCGTATCTGCGGTTTGATTATGGCTTGCGACTGGCAAGTCAAGGGGTAATTGCTCAAACCCATTTTCATGTTTCTGAGTGTCTTGATCAGCCGACTCTGTCTCTGATGAGCTCTGATTCGCTGGCGATGACTGATGGCTACGTTGAGATCTTTCGTCTCTCACACCAGAACCAAGCCAAGATAAGGCTGTAAATTTACGATATAGCGCAGTCCAATGAACATTAAAAGCAAAGGTTGCAGTAATAATAGCAAACACTGTCAAAAAAGCCACACTACCCCACTGTGATAACAATTGAGCTAAACGTGCCTGCAACTCAAGCCCAATAATACCACCCGCCACACCCTGCAGGCCTGATATCATCGGGTTTGCTACTTGTTGAATAATAGCTACTAGCTGTGCGAATAGGGCGCTACTGCTTAATAATAAAAACACATAAGACACCAGTCGCAGTAGCCAAAACGTCGGTTTATTGTTCCACCAGATCAAGATAGACTCGTATACCAAAACAGCCAGTAACCACCACGCGCCAAAGCCAAAAAAGCTATATAGCAAATCAGACAACCATGCACCTGTAGAACCGCCCATGTTGTTAATAGTCGTCATATCACTACTAATATGTGACCAGCTGGGATCATTACCGCTATAGGTCAGTAAAATAACAAATAGGTATACTGCTACAATTACCCCAAGAAAGGTAAATATTCCTTTTTTTAAATATTCAATAAGCGCTGCTGATATCACGTAAAATCTACCTTGTTATTAATACTAAATTTTTGCCAACTTATGCTGACATAAAGTGCCGATATAGAAAGTGCTGGATAGATAAAAAGAGCTGGATAGAAAGTGCCGACATTGATTTACATAGCAAAATCTTTATGATGAAATAGCCATTATAAGGTATCTCAGGTGCTATTTATGACGTAAAATAATACTTGGCGCGCGAATAAACAAGCCGCTTAACTTGTCACTGACGTTGTTTCACTCGCAATACCGTTCAATACTACACAAATATTACTCATTTTCGCTGGCAGCTCACATAACTTCTTATAATAACAAATACATAGGTCAAGTGGCGACAGTGATATAAAGAAACTGTGCAATAAAACACATCAATAACGAATTTATGAGTGAACGGCAACGTTAAATCCATAAATTAGCAGTGTCGCCTGATAAACGGTTTGGAATCCGCTGTTTAAAAAATGCTCTTGCAGCCATCAATGTAGCCATAGCAAACATGCTTTAATTCTAATAATACCCATATTTGCTTTAGCAAACTTGCGCTTTATAGTGACTGCCCTTATGTTAGTATCATTAACCATTAGAAAAATGAACCAATCCCTACATTTAATAAGGAAGATTTATGGCAACTGATAACCTTAGCGCTCCTCAAGAAGCTCGCCACGAAAAACTCATTATCTTAGGCTCAGGCCCTGCAGGCTATGCCGCTGCCGTCTATGCTGCGCGTGCCAACCTAAAGCCTGTCATGGTCACTGGTATGGAAGTCGGTGGACAATTAACCACCACTACTGAAGTCGATAACTGGCCAGGTGATGCCCATGACTTAACAGGTCCTGCCTTAATGGATCGTATGAAAGCCCATGCCGAACGCTTTGGTACTGAACTGGTCTATGATCATATCAATGCCGTTAATCTTAACGAGCGCCCTTTTCAGCTAACAGGCAATAACGGTAGCTATACCTGTGATGCACTGATCATCTCAACTGGCGCTTCTGCTCAGTACTTGGGATTAGAGTCAGAAGAAAAATTCAGAGGTCTGGGAGTTTCAGCTTGTGCCACTTGTGATGGTTTCTTCTATAAAGGCCAAAAAGTTACCGTCATTGGCGGTGGTAATACTGCTGTTGAGGAGGCTTTATATCTATCAAACATTGCTTCTGAAGTCACTTTGGTGCATCGCCGTGATAGCTTGCGCTCAGAAAAAATACTCCAAGACAAATTGTTTGAAAAAGCCAAAAACGGCAACGTCAAAATCGAATGGAACCATAAAGTAAAAGAAGTGGTCGGTGATGACATGGGCGTTAATGGCTTAATCATCGAATCCATGATTGATGGCAGCACTAAAAAACTAGATACCATGGGTATGTTTGTGGCCATTGGTCATAAGCCAAATACTGACCTGTTTAAAGATCAGCTAGAGATGAAAGACGGCTATCTCATTGTTAATAGCGGTCTAAATGGTAATGCCACTCAAACCAGTATCGAAGGTGTATTCGCCGCAGGTGATGTTGCCGATCACGTTTATCGTCAAGCCATCACTTCTGCAGGCACTGGCTGTATGGCAGCACTCGATGCAGAAAAATATTTGGACGCTATTGGCGAGACAATTGCGACCGATCATACTTATGCTTCAACGTTAACTGCTGATAAACACGTATAAATGGGCCACTTTTCGAAAAATAACGATACACATGTCACGCCTGAGACCTTAAAAAGTCTCGGGCGTTATGACTTTCCAAACCCTGAAGTTATCGATCCTGATGGAATTGGAATTGTCGCTGTTGGCGGTGATTTGGCACCTGAGACGCTGATTTCAGCCTATGCTCAGGGGCTATTCCCTTGGTTCAATGAAGATGAGCCTATCGCGTGGTGGTGCCCTGAACCGCGGTGTGTGATAGTGCCAAGCGAATACCAACCAAGCAAATCGTTAGGCCGCCAAGCCAAACGTGAGCGTTGGCAGTTAACTCTCAATCAGGCTTTTGATGAGGTTATACAGGCTTGTAGTTTACCACGTAGTAATGGACTGCCTGAGGGCGAACACACTTGGATTCATGATGAAATGATCGAAGCTTATACTGAGCTGCATGCTCATGGGTTCGCTCATAGTATTGAGGTTTGGGATGCTGATAGACAGCTCATCGGCGGTTTATATGGGTTAAAAATAGGCAATATCTACTTTGGTGAGTCAATGTTTCACCGTGCCTCTAACGCATCCAAACTAGCATTTTGGGGCTTGATGCGCTTGTGCGAGCAAACTCATGTGGCACTGGTAGATTGCCAATTGCCTAATGAGCATTTGATGAGCTTGGGCGCCACAACGATGCCACGTGCTCAGTTTTTAACGCAGCTAAATAGCTTGATAAGTGGTCGTTCTAGCAGATGGCGGCCAG
>JARIEH010000057.1 GCA_029256865.1 Psychrobacter sp. | reverse complement strand
CAGATATATCAGGTACGAGTAGATACCATAGGACGTATGATGCGCCAAAATATTAATACATGAGTCAGTAAGAGTACACTAAAAAGTATCAGGGATTGCTCAGGAATACTCAATCCTAGAAACACCCAATCAACGTTGGCACATTCTCCAGAACCGGATAGCACCTCATTAAAAACCTGCTGCATAGGCAGAGTATCTAACCAGTAATCTAGACCAGGGCCGCAGGTAGGCACTTGATCAGGAGGTAAATGCTGTAGCCAAACATGACGTGCAGCGACGCCAGTGGACCAAACAATACCAGCCAAACTACCAAGCCACAATACAAGTTTAATAGCCATTGATTTGGGGTTTAGGAGCGCAGCCACTAAGGCAAAGCCACCCATTATCATTAAACCGATACGCTGAAAAATACAGAGCGGACAAGGCGAAAAACCCATATGTCTTTGTAAAAAGAATAATGCAAAGCTCATTCCGATCACGGTCATAATGACTAAAAACACTTGTAGGTGACGATAAGTGGTGAATCTTTGCATCTAGTACATACTCTTAAAGAATGGTTGGTGTCTCATTAAATATCAAGCATTTAGTCGCTTCTGGCTGAAATAGAGTGCTTATTTTATCATTAACGATACTGCTGTATAAACTCCATAAAGTCTTCTGTTTCTGCCTTTTCGATCTCTGCTTGTTGCAAGATAGATTTTTCGGCCAACACTTCATACTTAGCTTGGGTGTTTGGACTAAAAGCTTGCTGTAATAAAGAATCGCGATGTTGCTGCGCTAGGGTAAGCCCAAGCTGCCACATGCCGCCCAAACGCTCACTGTCGGCATTGACTTGGGCGGAGATGGTTGACTCAGATTGAGTGGCTTTGCCTTGCATGAGTGCCAATGCCGCACGGTAGTCGTTGCCACCATAATGCGCGTCAAATAGTGCCGCTAGCGGTAGCATATTGTTTAAATGCTCAACCATCCAGCTCTCTAATGGAGTCTCTTTACCCTCATTGACAATATGTAGGTTATGACGTCGACCCTCATTGACCACCCGCTCAAGATTAATTGCTAGCTCTTCGTCCTCTGCAGGCAGTAAGTCAGGCGAGCTGTTAAGTAAACAGTATAAAGCCATGATTTCTAAGAAGCAGGCGCTGGATAAGCGAATACCGATATCACTATAAGGATCAAGGTCAATGGCGCGAAACTCAACATAAGCGATACCACGACGTTCTAAAGCTTCTGTTGGTGTCTCTCCACGGTCAGCGATTTGTTTGGGGCGAATAGGACTGTAGTATTCATTTTCTATTTGTAAAATATGATCATTAATCTGTATCGGATTGCCGTCAGCATCATTTAAACCCAGTTTTTGAAAGCTTTCATGTGGTGTTTGAATGGCGCGACGTAAACCTGCAATGTACTCAGGTAGATTGTTATAGCGAATGTCGAGGTTTTCTTGCACACTATTGGTATAGCCAAGTTTGCTCATACGTAAGCTGGTAGCGGTAGGCTTATAATAGGTTGAGTCGTTTTGGAGTATCAAGTCATGCTCACGACCTGCCAAAAAGCAAGGAGAGACGTTAGGGCTTGCCCCTAGTAGATAGAGCACGAGGCTGGTTAAGCGCTTAAAATTACGAATCAGACCGAGATACTTGTCATTTTTGAACTCTGTTAGAGTCAAATCGTTTGCTTCGGGTGTTTGTGCTTGCCATGATTCAAATAACTCATCGCCAAATGATAAGTTATAATGCAAACCTGCGATGGCTTGCATTCGACGACCATAGCGGACGCCAAGACCACTACGATATAGGGTTTTAAGCTTGCCAGTGTTGGAGCTGCCAAAGTCTGCCAGAGGGATGTCCTCATCTTCAGCTGAGCGCATATAGGGCATAGACAGCGGCCACATTAACTCTTCTTCAGGTAAGGCTCGATGCACTAATACGTGTAGCTGACGCAAGACCATCAGCGTATCTTTAGGGGAGTTTCTAGGGTCTGTGACCAGTTCAAGTAGATTCTCTGAATAATCGGTGGTAATAAATGGATGCGTCAGTTTTGAGCCGAGCTTCTCTGGATGTGGTGCTCGACTCAAGTACCCATCAGGTTTAATCCGCAAGCCTTCTTTCTCGATACCACGTAGCATTCCAGTTAAATGTTGACTACTCATCCAGTCTGGAATCTTAAATTGGGAAAAATCACTCATAGTATGTCATCTGTTGTTATTCGTTATGATATATGGCAACACCGCTTGTATTTATAGGGGATTTACTCTGTCATGGTCGGCGTTAAGAATCTTGTCAGTTTAGCCCAAAGCGCTATTAAAAACTATGCGCAATTACAAAATCAGTAACCTTTACTTCAGGACAGCTTAACGGTTTGTGCTTATTTATTAGTTGTAGAGTGATAGGAGTTGTCAGTGTTTTTATAGGTAAATCAGCATAACGCATAATATAAAAAAAGCATCTACCTAGTGATAGGGAGATGCTTTTACAAGAGGCTTTATCTCTAGGGGAGATGAAAAGCCAAGTTTTTATGCTAAATTGGCTTATGAGAATTCAAGTTCTGTCTCAAAGCTTTTTAAGTTATGACGAGCCATGGCCAGGTTAGACTTCTGGCGGTCAAGTACTAGGTATAAGAATAAGTTACTGTTGCGTACTAATGGACGTAGCAGATGATACTGTTTGCTAAGGGTGATTAGAATATCTTCGATACTTTCATCAAGACCTAGAGCGTCAGCAACTTTACGCTTAGAGCGTAAAACCTCAGTGTTACCAGCCGCTGCAAGTTCTAAATCGATACCTGTACCAAGGGTTGCAAGTGCTAGACCTGATTCGCTATCAACCAGTGCGGCTGCCATGAAGCCGTCAATTTCGTTTAGTGCATCAAGTGTTAACTTAGCCATACTATTATTCCTTAAACGTGAAAACTATAGATTAACAATCAGTAACGGGCACAGCTTGGTATGATCAACTGTTCTCTTTTGTGATGACCCCATCACTTTGAGCACTTCTTATTGGCGCTAAAATAGTAGGCGCTATATTAAATTATACGTGCTACATAAGTTACTAGGCGCGTCACTCAATTGTTTTAAGAGGAGTGTCTCAAAATTCTCATTAAAGACAGAGTTGTTGTTGCAATTATGATGCCATAAAAATTATTCTTCCAATTTATCCTCTATAAGGGCATCACTGTTTAAGCCTGTATTTATAAACAGGCATGAATTGCAGCGATAAATCGCATTTTTGGGGAGGGATCGATGGGATGGGTTTGATCAGTGTTTTTGAGTCAATACTCTAGACGTGCCTATATAAAAGATGGCCATAAAAGATAGGCGGTAATGAGGTGTAAATAAGAGGCCGCTCTAGCCGTTAATTTTGTAAAACTAACGGCTCAGAGACTGAACAGTGGTTAGAAACCGCTTGAGGTGAACCGATCAGGTTAAATAGAGAATGACGATCCACAACCGCAAGTGGTAGTAGCATTAGGGTTTTTAATCACAAAGCGGGCGCCTTCAAGACCTTCCGTATAATCAACAGTGGAGCCTTGCAAGTATTGATAACTAAGCGAATCTACGACCAAAGTCACATCGCCATTATCAAAATTGGCGTCGTCTTCATTCAAATCATTGGCAAAGTTAAAGCCATAAGAAAAACCTGAACAGCCGCCCCCTGTCACATAAACGCGTAACATTAAATCGGTATCCCCTTCTTCCTCACGCAGACGACGTACTTTTTGTGCCGCACTATCAGTCAGATTTAAGGCAGTGGGATCTACAGGCTGGTTTGAGTTTGGATCGTATTGATTGGTTTGTGTATTCATATCTACCTCGGTGACTAATATCAAATGCCATCGTCGTCCGATTGTGATTGGCAGCGTTAATGACGACAATCTATGAGTGGCGATGTGATGGACTTGGATGGGTACTGTCGTGTGATTACTAGTGTTTAATAGTGATTACTGTAAGTAACTGCTGCGAGTAATATCTTATTATCGTCTGCTAAAAATGATGATAAAGATGCTAGATATTATATCCTATTGATATAAAAACAGCCTAGCTGCTTACTATAAATTATGTCAGACAGTATATCATAATGGGGGTTTACTTGAGTTTGTCAATAGCCTTTGCCATTCTAGCGGTTCTTTACTAATCTAACTGCTGCTGAGAATAACTGCTTGGATTTAAAATACTTTTTTAATTGTTTGCCTATAGAGAGCGCGTTTGAAATAATAGCCCGCAATTAGCGCACGCTGTGTGTGCTTTACTTATGAAAGTGTTTTGCTAAAAATACATTGAGATGAAAAAAATCTATGATCGAATTTAAAGACGTTAGTGTTCGCCGTGATGGCCGTGAATTATTTTCTGGCGCTAGCTTTCAGCTACATCCAGGCCACAAGGTTGGCTTAACGGGTAATAATGGCACGGGAAAGTCCACGCTATTTGCCTTATTACTAACGTACATGGGCACAGGCGATACCGAAGTTACGCTCGATAAAGGTGAAATCAGCATTCCTGATAGTTGGCAGGTGGCGCATATGGCGCAAGAGGTTGGCGCAAGTGCGCAAACGGCGATTGACTATGTGCTGGGTGGTGACGAAGAATGGTATGAGCTCAATGAAGCCATGAATGACTTAAGCACGGTCAGTGATGAGCAGATAGGAGTGTTGCATCAGCGGTTTGATGAAATTGATGGTTACCGTACGCCCACCAAGGCGGCGCAAATCATGGCAGGCCTTGGCTTTAATACGACGCAACATGAGCTGCCAGTAGAAGGGTTTTCAGGCGGTTGGCGTATGCGTTTGAATCTAGCGAAGACGTTGATGAGCCGTGCGGATTTGTTGTTACTCGATGAGCCAACCAACCATTTGGATTTGGATGCGATTTTATGGCTTGAGACGTGGATCAATCAATTTGAAGGGTTGGTCATTGTCATCTCGCATGATCAGGCGTTTTTAGATGGCACTGTCGGTCATATCTTGCACGTTGAGCAACAAAAAATCACCCTTTATACCGGTAATTATCAGCAATTTATTCGTACCCGTCATGAACGTATGGCGCAGCAGCAGCAAGCGTATGAGAAGCAGCAGGAAACACGGGCGCATTTAGATGATTTTATTCGTCGTTTCCGTGCCAAAGCCAGTAAAGCCAAACAAG
>JARIEH010000339.1 GCA_029256865.1 Psychrobacter sp. | reverse complement strand
GGTTACTTTGTCATTGAAGCGGACGAATACGACTCTGCGTTTTTTGATAAACGCTCAAAGTTTGTGCATTATCGACCACGCACGGCTATCTTAAATAACTTAGAGTTTGATCATGCGGATATCTTCGATGATCTCGATGCCATTCAAACTCAGTTTCATCACATGGTGCGCATGATTCCAAGTACTGGTAAGATTATTATGCCCGCTTCTACCATCAGCTTAGAAGACACCCTAGCAAAAGGGGTATGGACACCTATTTGGCGCACAGCTGTCAGCGAAAACTCTCTCATGACTAAGCAATTAGCAGATGAGCAGCAAACAACAAGCGAGTCAACTGATAGCGACTGGCAAGCAGAGCTAATCACAGAAGACGGCAGTCAATTTAAAGTGAGCTTTAATAGCGATGAGCAAGCAACTGCTATCGTCGACTGGGCAATGAGCGGCATTCACAATGTGAATAACGCTTTGGTTGCGGTCGCTGCCGCCTATAGTGTCGGGGTAGATGTGACTACTGCCTGCGCTGCATTATCAGCCTTTGCGGGTATCAAACGCCGTATGGAATTGATCGGTGATATTAATGATATCTTAGTCTTTGACGACTTCGCCCATCATCCGACCGCCATTACCACTACCCTAGATGGTGCCAAAAAGAAACTGTCTGGCAGACGCTTATGGGCAATTATTGAGCCCCGTAGTAACACCATGAAAATGGGTATCCATCAAGACAGTTTAGCGCAGTCAGCTGCACTGGCAGACTATACATTATGGTATGAGCCAGCTGGTCTTGAATGGGGTCTAAAAGAAGTCATTGAAAATTCGAATCATAAAGGTAAGCAACAGGTTGTTCGCAGTACAGATGCCATTATTGAACATATAATGACACACACAAAAGCTAACGATGCCATTAT
>JARIEH010000029.1 GCA_029256865.1 Psychrobacter sp. | reverse complement strand
GATGATCGTAAAGGCATGACCGTACATGACTTGCTCGATATGTTTGAGCAGACACGCGGTGAAAAGGTTGAAGATGACAGTTTAATTTTGAGTTAGGTTGGCCATTTACTTTTTTAAATTAAAGCCCGTTCCTAAAGTTGAGAATGGGCTTTTTAATTATTTGAAAAACTTATTATTAGTAACCTTCTTTATAAAACATACTCTATTTCGTTTTTTAATAACGTGTCGGGCTACGCTATCACCCACCCGATCTATGACTGGAAACACACATGAGTATTGATGAAGTCATGAGCAATGACGCTATTAATAACAAAACCATTAGCGTCGCTCAAGCCCTAAAGCTGGTAAAAAATGATCAACATATCGTCACAGGTTTAGCGGCTGCTGAAGCGAAGCTGTTCATGGAAAGCCTGCATACCATAGCTGATGATGTCGAAAATGTCACCATCACCAATTGCTTATCCCTCTATCAGCCTGCTTTTTTTGACAAGCAATACAAAAAATCCTTCAACATTGACAGTCTCTTCTTCTCGCCATCGATGCGAAAGGCTCATAATCATGGTAATGCTGAGTTTGTACCCAATCATCTGCATTTAGCGGGCAGCGATAGACTCAAGCATATGACGCCTGATATTTATGTCGGTGCTGCGACGACGCCAGACAAGCACGGCTTTGTGTCTTTATCATTGTCTAATACTTACGAAAAGCAAATGATTGAAAAAGCCACTCTGGTTATTTTGGAGATTAATGATAATTATCCTAGAACCTTTGGTGACGTCGAGGTTCATATCGATGACATTGATTATTTGATTGAAGCGGATTACGATGCGCCTGTGTTACCCGATGTTGAGCCCAACACAAAAGACCTTATAATAGGTGAGCTTATCGCCAAGCAGATTCAAGATGGTGACACCATTCAGCTTGGCATTGGTGGTATCCCAAATGCGGTGGCAGCCTGCTTAAAAGACAAAAAGAATCTGGGTGTGCATACAGAAATGATGACTTCAGGCATGCTAGATTTGATAAAACAAGGGGTGATCAATGGGAAAAAGAAGTCGTTGCATCCTGGTAAAGTAGTATTTTCATTTGCCCTTGGTAATAAGAGGCTTTATGAATATTTAGACAATAATCCCTCAGTCATGGTGCTCAAAGGCTCTTACGTCATCGATCCGTATGTCATTAGCCAAAATGACAATATGGTCTCCATTAATACCGCCATAGAAGTCGACTTGACTGGACAAGTCTGCTCTGAGTCTATTGGTCATGTGCAATTTAGCGGCTCGGGAGGTCAAGCCGATACGGCGATAGGCGCACAGATGGCAAAAAACGGCAAAAGTATTATTGCGCTTTATTCAACCGCTATGGTAAAAAATGAGCAAGGTGAACGTGTGGAAGTCTCAAAAATCGTCACCACGCTAAAACAAGGTGCAATCGTCACTTTATCTCGAAATAGTGTTGATATGATAGTGACTGAATATGGCCTAGTCTGTCTGAAAGGAACCAATATAAAAGAGCGCATAGCGCGTTTAATCTCTATCGCCCATCCAAACTTTCGAGACAAATTACGAGAGGAAGCGATTGATTTTGGCATACTAATAGAGTAAGCCGCTTTTTATCAAGCTTTGTCATTGCCTGATCAGCTTATACTTTCATTTATCCCCTGGCCTTCAGCTTAGTATAGACTATCGTAAGCTGATGCTTTAGAGAGTTGAAAGTAATCCCCGATCTAAACATATCACTCAACTAAAAAAACACCCCAAAAGGAATAGTAAATGAGACTGAAAGATAAGATTGCCGTTATTACCGGTGCCAGCCAAGGTATTGGTAAGCAAACTGCGCAAACCTTTTTAAAAGAAGGGGCGACGGTTATAAATTTGGATATTGGTGATGAAAAATGGCAGCAAGAAAATCTGCATTTTAAATCTGCTGATGTGACTGATAGAGAGCGGTTAAAAACGGTGGTTGATGAAATTACAGAAACCTTTGGGCGTATCGATATCTTGATCAATAACGCTGGGGTGACTAAAGACGCCTTAGTACACAAAATGACTGAAGAGATGTGGGACAGAGTCATCGATGTCAACTTAAAAGGCACTTTTAACGTGACTCAGCTGATCGGTCCTATGATGATGGCGCAAGGGTCAGGCTCTATTGTAAATATCAGCTCAATAGTCGGCGAAGATGGCAATATTGGTCAAACCAATTATGCGGCGACCAAAGCAGGCGTGATTGCCATGGCAAAGACATGGGCAAAAGAGTTTTCGAGAAAAGGCGCAGCGGTGCGTGTCAATGTGGTTGCCCCAGGTTTTGCAAACACGGACTTGATGAAAACCATACCCGATAAAGTGCTAAATCCGATTCGTGAGAAAACCATGCTTGGGCGTTTAGCGGAGCCACAAGAGATTGCCAATGGCATATTATTCTTGGCCAGTGATGAGGCTTCCTTTATAACAGGCCAAGTTTTGAGTATTAATGGCGGTCTGCGGTTTTAGAAAATAATAGCCTGAATGTATAAAATGACGTAGGGTACACCAAGACGCACCGAAGAGAGAGATATCTCATTGCATTGGTGCGCTGGCCGCACCCTACTAATAGTCCTTATTTATTACCCAGCATTAATCATCAAGCGATACCAATTTCTGAATCAACTCACTGACATGCTGTGACTGCATTTTTTTCATCACTTGTGAGCGATGGACCTCCACTGTCCGTACCGACACGTCTAAATGATCAGCAATGACTTTATTAATATTGCCTTGCATCAACTCGTTGGCCACTTGTTTTTCTTTTTCTGTTAGCTGTGAATAAAGCTTGCGAATCTCATAGAGTTTGGCGCGTTTAATGGTGAGTGCTTGAGCACTTGCAATCGCCTCTTGTAAGCGGCGACTATTGATGGGTTTTTCTAGATAATCGGCTGCACCTTGTTTGAGCATATTTACCGCATCATGAATTTCGCCATTTCCTGTTAATGCAATCAGTGCTATTGGGCTGTCATATTCATTGAGATGAGCCTGCAGTTCCTGACCACTCATGGCTGGCATCATCAAATCACTGACCACTACCGCCGGGCTATGAATATCTACTTGCTGCAAGAACTGCTCCGCACTGTGCCATACTTGAGTTGGCAATCCCAAACTACTTATCAAAAACTCACACGAGGTGCGGACACTTTCCTCATCATCAACGATATGAATCACCAATGTTTCAGGACTAATATCTAATAAGTGAGCAGATACTTTATCAATATCTACTACAATATTTGAATGCTCGCTTGGCGTTTGCTTAGAAGTCATACTCTACCCTGTTGGCTATATTTATGAGATATTAACAAGCCACATCGTTTTGATTGACTCTTCTCATTTTGAATCTTTACTGCTTATATCACTATTAGCATCCGTATCCGTATCCGCTACGTGTAACGGCAAATAAAAAGACACCTGCGCGCCAATGGTGTTTGCCAGCGGGTAAGCAGCTTCTGTGCGCATTAGCTGGA
>JARIEH010000129.1 GCA_029256865.1 Psychrobacter sp. | reverse complement strand
TATAATGGCGATCAAATGGTGGTCACCTCAGACCGCTATGCCGGCACCATCGCAGTACAAGTTAAAGGGGCACATACTGGTAATGGCGCTATGGTGGTTCCTTACGGCGCTCGTTTAAAAGACATCGTGCCACAATTACAACCAAGTCCATTAGCCAAGCTTACGCATCTGACCATTTACCGTGAGTCAGTCGCTGAGCAGCAAAAGCGCATGATTAATGAATCGCTTGATCGTTTGGAAGAGTTAACGCTGGCCACTCAGTCAACGACACGTGAAGAAGCGGCACTACGCCAAGATGATGCCAATTTGGTCAAGCAGTTCGTGGCTAAGGCGCGTAATGTAAAGACTAAGGGTCAGATAGTGGTTGTACCGAATTCTTGGCAAGATATCATCCTCCAGCAAGGCGATGTTATCGAAATACCAGCGCAAACGTCAGTGATTACCGTTAATGGCCAAGTACGAGCACAAGGCGCGTTGACATTCAATCCAGACTTTACCGTTGGTGATTATATTGCCAACTCAGGGGGTTTTGGCGATAATGCCGACACCAAAGAGATTCTCGTTATTCATCAAAATGGAGCCAATGAAGTGGTGAATACCGCTTATCGAATTCAGCAAGGTGATGAGATTATGGTATTGCCAAAAGTTAAAACTAAGCGTGTAGAAATTACGCGGGGCTTATCGCAGATTGTTTATCAGTTGGCAGTCGCAGCTAAGGTCATCTTGGATTTATAATAGCTAACGTTGAAGACATCAGCTGAAGATATAAATTATTATGTAAACAATAAAGAAGGATGTTAAAGATGGCAAAAAGTGTAGCAGATGCAAGTCAGATGCCCGTAGCGTCTACTTCTGAAGACGCTTTTTTGCTATTGCCGCAATTCAAAATGCCCAAACGTTTGGCAGTAGTTGGCAAAGGCATACGCCATAATAATGTGCTGCTACCGAATGTTTTACAAGCGAATATCCAACGTTGGTATCCGTGGTCAGGGCTGACACAGCGTTTCAGTTTTGCGCCTCAAGCACCTGATGCCTTTATCGGTTGGGGACATAAAAAAAGCTATCAACGCGCGAAGAAAGTTGCTGATTGTAGACAACTTATGACTTTGAGTATCGAAGATGGTTTTTTGCGCTCATTAGATTCAGGTATTGGTAGCCGTTATGGGCTGAGTATGGTCGTCGATGATGTGGGTATCTACTTTGATTTGACACGTAGCTCACACCTTGAGCAATTAATCGTTGCGCATACTAAAGAGTATTATAACTCTGACAGTAAGACTTTTGATAAAAGATATACTCAGCAGTTGATGAGGGTTATTTGTGAAGAAAATCTCAGTAAATATAATACGGTCATTACTTGTCCATCATTAGATAAGCTGGTTACTGAAGAAAATGGCAATCTAAAAGCAGACTTTTTAAAACTGCATGTGTTATTAATTGATCAAGTCGCAGGCGACGCTTCTATTAAAGGTGCTGGCGCGGATAAACGTCAGTTTCAGCGAATGCTAAAGGCTGCTTGTCGCAATCATCCTGATGCGCACATTTGGATCAAGGCGCATCCTGCGGCAAAATCAGGTTATCTTACCAACTTAAAACTGCCCAAAAATGTTCGGCTATTAACGCAAGCGCTCAATCCAATAGCATTACTCGCGCAAGTCAGTCATGTCTATACGGTCAGCTCGCATATGGGTTTTGAAGCCTTGATGCTGGGTAAGACAGTACACTGCTTTGGGGTAAATTGGTATAGTGGGTGGGGTCTTACCGAGGATAGTGGCGCACCAAAACGTTTACTCAAAACTGTCAAACAGCGCCGTTTAGCGTTTGCCGCAACAATGCCGACGGTTGAAGCGTCAGCAAACCCCATCCTAGCTGAGAAGTCTACTAAAAGACGGCAAATCACTCAGCGCCTGCGTGGCATACATAAAAAACAGGCTTCTATAACCGCTAATAGTACATTCAATGCAACGTTAGAGAGTTTATTTCATAGCGCTTATATTGATTATAGTCACTATGTCGATCCAGCAACCAAGCAGGCCTGCCAGATTGAGACGGCGATTGAGTGGTTGGTGACCAATCGATATTGGCAAACACGTTTGGAAGGGAATTTAACGGTATATGAGTTCAGCCGCTGGAAGCTACCTTTCGTCAAAGCTTTTATCGATTTGCCGCGTACGACAGTGTTTATCAAACCAAAACCGCGCCTAAAAAACTTATTACATCCCGATCATTTTCGAGTTAACTATCAGCATCCTCTTTTAGTATGGGGTTTGGCTAAGCGACAGCAAGCACAGCAGCAGCTTGTGAAGCAGCAGATCTCGGAGATGCCAGCTATTTACTGTATGGAAGATGGTTTTATTCGCTCCAATGGATTGGGTGCTACTTTGTTGGCGCCGTTATCTGTCGTGATAGACAAGCAAGGTATTTATTATGATGCCACTCAGGCCTCAGACTTAGAGACATTACTACGCAACTGTGAGGCGTTGACGCCAAAACAAAGTGCACGCGTACAGATGCTGCGAGACAAGCTTCTGACTCAGCGAGTGAGTAAGTACAATGTCGGTACTGAGGTTCTCACTGCTATTGAAGAAGGCACTGTCAGTCAAAAAACGCAATGGATACAGGATGCACAGGCATCTGGCAAACCACGCATTCTTATCGTTGGTCAAGTAGAAGATGATTTGTCAGTACAGTATTGCGGCTCACAAATCAAAAGCAATAGTGGTTTGATTGAACGCGTCCGACGAGATAATCCTGATGCTTATTTGATTTATAAACCTCATCCAGATGTCGAGGCTGGACTGCGAGCAGGAAAAGTTAGAGTAGGGTGTCTACAGCAGATACAAGCGGTCGCTTACGATACGGCGATGCCTGATTGCTTAGAATGGGTTGATGAAGTGCATACGATCAGCTCATTGACTGGCTTTGAGGCGTTGTTGCGTGGCTTAAAAGTCACTTGCTATGGATTGCCCTTTTATGCAGGCTGGGGTCTCACAACCGATATAGATGCCCAATTATCGCCAAAAGCTCAGTATCTACACAGACGTCAGCGAGATGCAGACTTGTCGCTTGAGCAACTGATCCATTGCACACTCATCCTCTACCCACTATATCGCTTGCCCGACGGTTATGGTTTGGCTCAAGTAGAGCAGGTAATTGATTATTTATATCGGCCGACCAAAGAGACTGGAGCCCCCCAAGATAAAAAACTCAGTGAATCAAACCCTGCAATGATAAGCTCGCAAAAACTGTCAGATTTACCCAAACAGTTTAAACGTCGTGCTGCTACGCGCTTTATGCAGCAGCGCCATCAATGGCTACAGCGTCTGCGTAAAATATCTCCTCGTTTATAGATACAAAAAAGGGCATCATTAATATTTTACGACAAACCATTGGTTTTTCGGTATAATTTATTCAACTTTAAAAGTTTTATCTTCATAAGTATCTATTTTAATTAATTATTTTTATCTTCTCATTCTATTCTCTTAAATAATGGTACGTAATAATATGGCAGCTTCGATGCATCAATTACTTACTCATCGACACGTCCTGCTGCTACAAGGGAAGATGGGAGGTTTTTTTAGCCGCTTTGCTACCTTCTTAGAAACTCAAAACATTAAAGTCAGTAAAATCAACTTTAATGCTGGTGACGCATTTTTTTATCGGCATGCTGGGGCTCACGACTATACGGGAACGTTGGCGGATTTTTCATCTTGGTTACAAGCGTTTATCGAAGCCCATGATATTGATGCGATTGTTTGCTTTGGTGATTGCCGGCCGCATCATACGCAGGCTGCGTGCTTAAGCGATCAACTTGGGATCTCCTTTTTTGTCTTTGAAGAAGGCTATCTACGCCCTGATTATATCACTCTACAAGAATATGGCATCAATGGTTATTCACGCTTAAATATTGCCGATATCAAAGCATTAAAAAAAGCCAATGACAACCCATTGTATACTCACAATCGTTTTTATCGTCTAAGTATCGCTGCTATCGTTTATTATGTGATTGCTCGACTGCATAAATCGCGATATCCACATTATTACCATTATCGCGGGATGACAGCGTGGCAAGAAGCCATAGCATGGTTGAAAGCGCCATGGCGCAAGCTGCGTGGTTATTTACCTGATAAAAAACTAGAACAATACCTGGTTACACAAGCGGATAACAACTTTTTTTTGGTTAGCTTACAAGTACATAATGATTCACAAATCACCCACCATAGTGGTTATCGTGATGTCGTACAATTCATTGATGAGATTATTGCTAGTTTTTCTAATCATGCAGATCCAAGCCACAAGTTGGTCTTTAAGCATCACCCTCTAGATCGCGGTCATCGTGACTATCGTCATTTGGTCGCTAGCTTAGCAGCACGTTATCAGGTGGAAACGAGAGTTTTTTATGGTTGCGATATGCATCTACCCACGCTTATGAAGCATAGTAAAGGTATGGTGACCATTAATAGCACTACTGGGCTACAGTCGGTATATCATAAAAAACCAACCAAAGTGATGGGGCGTGCTATTTACAATACTCCTAAGCTAACAGATTCAAAGCCGCTTGAGCAATTTTGGCAGCAGCCCAAATCTCCAGATAATGAATTCTATCTACGCTTTCGTGAGTATTTAATTGAGCAGACACAATTAAACGGATCGTTTTATGGTAAATCTCCTTGGATGTCTAGAAAATTGCAGCAGACAAATACCGTAAAAGAAATTGATATTGTTAAATAATAAGTACTATCAAAAGAGATACTGGCTAAAATACATGAGTATCGTTAGCTTTGAGTGTTGATTTTAGTTTAAATCTATTTATCGGTCATCACTCGCTCTATTCAAACCTCAATCTCATCTGAAACTCAAATACTTGCTAATAAAATCGCCTTACTTTATAGCAGAAAACTGCTAGAATACGATCATATGCCTACGCATGCTAGTAAGTGTAGTAGGCAGCTGTTTTATGAATGAGCGCTAGCTATTAGCAGAGTCTGCGCAGGTTGTATGTATAACAGCTAGCATGGCTTATTTTAATAGCAGCGTTGCTATGACTAATATATTATTAAATTTTTATTTATCTAGTTATCCAATAACCGTTATACCGCCTTTGCTCTTTCAGCGAGATGGCAGACGAACGATTATTCCCTTACCCTTTATTTAGTAGGCGCTTTGTGACTGCATTAGCCAATATACGTAATTTTTCTATCATTGCCCACATTGATCATGGTAAGTCGACCCTTGCCGATCGTTTTATTCAAATGTGCGGTGCACTGCAAGATCGTGAGATGCAGGCGCAAGTACTCGACTCTATGGATATTGAGCGTGAGCGCGGTATCACCATCAAAGCGCAGTCGGTCACACTTTATTACGACCATCCTAATGGTGAGCGTTATCAGCTTAACTTTATCGATACGCCAGGCCACGTTGATTTTTCTTATGAAGTGTCACGTTCATTAGCGGCTTGTGAAGGCGCGCTATTGGTCGTTGATGCTGCGCAAGGCGTAGAAGCCCAGTCAGTAGCCAACTGCTATACGGCGGTTGATCAAGGCTTAGAGGTCATGGCAGTTTTAAATAAGATTGACCTGCCACAGGTTGAGCCTGAGCGCGTTATTCAAGAGATTGAAGATATTATTGGTATTGATGCTGTAGATGCACCGAGAGTGTCAGCCAAGTCTGGTCTTGGTGTTGATAAGCTGCTAGAAGCCTTGGTCGAATTTATTCCAGCACCGACTGGCGATCGTGAAGCGCCGCTCCAAGCATTGATTATCGATTCATGGTTTGACAGTTATTTAGGCGTAGTTTCTTTGGTCCGTGTCCGTGAAGGAACCGTAAAAAAAGGCGATAAAATTTATATCTTATCGACCAAAGAAGCGCATTTGGTCAGCTCAATTGGTGTCTTTACTCCAAAGCCGTTAGACACGGGTATCTTGCAGGCAGGCGAGGTTGGTTTTATCATTGCTGGTATCAAAGATATTGCTGGTGCCCCAGTAGGTGATACCATTACGCATGCAAAGACCCCAAATGTTGACCGTATTCCTGGGTTTAAGCAAATCACTCCTCAGGTATATTCGGGTCTATTTCCCGTTGATGCCAATGACTTTGAAAAGTTCCGTGAAGCTTTACAAAAACTGCAAATCAATGATGCCTCGCTGTTTTTTGAGCCTGATACCTCAGATGCACTCGGCTTCGGTTTTCGTTGCG
This sequence comes from Psychrobacter sp., assembly GCA_029256865.1. Next base: position 721 of record JARIEH010000129.1, on the reverse strand, counting down.
GCTTTTTGGGTATGTTGCACATGGAGATCATTCAAGAGCGACTTGAGCGCGAATATGATTTGAACTTAATCACGACCGCGCCCTCTGTTATTTATGAGATTGAAAAGAAAAATGGTGAAGTGATTTATGTTGATAACCCTTCAAAACTGCCCGAGCCTAACAATATTGAAGAGTTCCGTGAACCAATAGCCCGTTGTCAGATTTTAGTTCCACAAGATTACTTGGGTAATGTCATGACCCTGTGTATCGAGCGCCGCGGTGTCCAGGTTGATATGCGCTTCATGGGTAAGCAAGTACAGCTGATATTTGATATTCCAATGGGTGAGGTAGTGATGGACTTCTTTGATCGCCTCAAATCAGTCTCTCGCGGTTTTGCGTCACTTGACTATAGTTTTGAGCGCTATCAAGTGGATAAGTTGGTTAAGGTTGATGTCCTTATTAACGGTGAAAAAGTCGATGCATTGGCAATGATTGTGCATCAAGACCAAGCGCGCTACCGTGGTAATGCGTTGGTTAGTAAAATGAAAGAGCTGATTCCACGTCAAATGTTCGATGTTGCGATTCAAGCAGCGATTGGCAGCCAAATTATTGGTCGTAGCACGGTCAAAGCCATGCGTAAAGATGTCTTAGCTAAATGTTATGGTGGTGATATCTCTCGTAAGAAAAAACTGCTGTCTAAGCAAAAAGAAGGTAAGAAACGCATGAAGCAAGTAGGCAACGT
>JARIEH010000060.1 GCA_029256865.1 Psychrobacter sp. | reverse complement strand
CCTCAAGCTCACCCTTCACCATATGTGGGCTGACAAAGTCGGTCACACGGACGCTGACGATTTTACCCAATAGCTCATCCATTTTATCGACGTCATATTTGAACATTACCGTACGGGTATTATCCGCGGTACCGATTAAGCAGTCGGGATGACGGTTGGCAATTTGCTCGACCAATACGCGTGTGGTAGTACCTATCATGTCATGCGACTTTTGCAAAGTAGAATCAATAATCACTTTTTGGAACTCTGCCAAGCGCGCTTTTTTAGTTTTAAAGCTCACGTCATCAGCTAATTCTGCTGCTGGTGTGCCCGGACGTTTGGAGTAAATAAAGCTGTACGAATGATCAAAGTTCAGCTCTTTTGCCAAGTTTAATGTCGCTTGAAAATCTTCATCCGTCTCACCAGGGAAACCAATAATAAAGTCACTTGATAAATGAATATCAGGGCGAATGGCTTTTAGCTTATTAATCTGATTGATATACACATCAATGGTATGGTTTCGTTTCATCGCGGCTAATATCGCATTAGAGCCGCTTTGTACGGGCAGGTGCAAATGTGATACTAGCTCTGGCAATTGCGCATAAGCGTCGATGATATCATCGGTGAACTCTAACGGATGGCTGGTGGTATAACGGATACGTTCAACACCATCGACGTGTGAGACATAGTGCAGTAGCTCGGCAAAACGACAAATGCTACCATCGTCTTTTTCGCCGCGATAGCCGTTGACGTTTTGACCCAATAAGTTGATTTCGCGAACGCCTTGCGCTGCTAGGCTATCAATCTCTGCCAATACATCATCGAGAGGACGAGACAACTCTTCGCCGCGGGTATAAGGCACGACGCAAAACGAGCAGTATTTTGAGCAGCCTTCCATGATAGACACAAAGGCTTTATACCCCTCGATTTTTGGTTCGGGCAAGAAGTCGAACTTTTCGATACTGGGGAAGGAGACGTCAACCGTACCAATGCGGTTTTTGGGGGAGAGTTCACGCTGTTTACTAGATTGATCGTAGAGCTCTGGCAAGCGATGCAAAGTTTGCGGGCCAAATATCATATCGACGTAGGGTGCGCGTTTTTGGATATTATCGCCTTCTTGGGAGGCCACGCAACCACCCACGCCGATAACTAAGTCAGGACGCTTTTCTTTCAGTTTGCGCCAGCGACCCAATTCTGAAAATACTTTTTCTTGTGCTTTTTCACGGATAGAGCAAGTATTCATCAACAACACATCGGCTTCATCAATGTCATGAGTGACCACCATGCCGTGCGAGTCACCAAGCACATCAATCATTTTGCCAGAGTCATAAACGTTCATCTGACAGCCTTGAGTGGTGATAAAGACTTTTTTATGCGCAGTGGATGTTTGCACTGGGTTTGGCTCTACGAGTGCATTGACATCGGGCACATTATCCACGGCGTCAGTGATGCGGGGATTAAATACAGAAACACTCATAAGAATTAGTCCATGATTATCAAACGGTAGATAGCGGCGGCAAGCCATTATAGGTGGCGTATTTTATCATAACCCTCTGTCAATGTGAAAAGTAAGCGTATGGTATTTACCAGAATGAGGGCAGATTATTATAATATTATCAATTGCTTATACTGCCTTAGGATATATATTATTCGCTCCTACCGTTTATGCTCATATCACCATTGTGTTACGCATGGCTATCCTAATTATTAATAAATGGTAAGGATGCTGGTTGAATGTTAGACGAGTATAGTATGATGAACCCTATATCAAATGACCATTAAGATAATAAAGAGAGTAAGTATGACAAAGCAGCCAGTTGGCTTTCGCAAACATAATGACATATCTAAAGATGCCGACAGTTCGCTGCATGAGTCTAGCCGAAAAGGTGTGGCGCGTCTAAATGTAAGCACATTGCGCTTTGGTGCGTTAAGTCTGGCGACAGCCATGAGCGCACTGGGATTATCGCAAGTAGCGTGTGCTGAGCCAGCACCTTACAATAGTAGCTATCAGCAGGACAATAGTGTCAATCACTTCAATGCAGCTGCAATAGCCGCTGATCGGGGTGATGTCAGTGCGTTATTTAACTATGAGCAGCTGATGAGCGGTGGTCTATTTGCCATGTATCCAACCTATTGGCGCATGAATTTAGATTTGAATTCGCAAAGCGCAGCAGCCGTGTCGCAGTTTGTACGTCAATACCCAGGGACCGTGATGGCAGAAAAGCTAGTGGCTGATTTTGCAGAAACCAAAGCTGCGTCAAATGACTATGCGTCAGTACGACAAGTGGCGAATTTGATTAACAATGCGGATGCCAGTGAACGTTGTGCCGTTGCGCTTGGGTTCAATCACGGTGGCGATACCATGCGTGCGATGGCAGCCAAGTCTGACGTCTGGCTGACGACCAAAAAGCAGCCAGCATTGTGTGATCAGTTGGCCATGGAGATGAACAACAACGCGCTGATCAGTAATAAAGATCGAACCGCTCGCCTCAAGCGTATGCTACGCACAGGTAAAACTGGTGACATCATGGCGCTGTCATCACGTCTAGGCACGCCAATTCCTTATGCTAAATTAAGTGAAATACAGCTTAATCAATCATCGTTCTTTAGCCGTTTTGCACTTGAGCCAAACAGTCAAACCAATCAATACTTATATTTATATGCGATGGGTCGCCTTGCCAATAAATCTTATCGTGAAGCTGCGCTGCAGCTGGATTATGATATCAAGCAGGACAATCAGCGCTCTGCAAGATTATTAAATGATGAAACGCGTCGTTATGCCTACCGAATCCTTGGTGTTCAGCGTATGAATCACAATACCGATGATGGCTTTAACTCTGAAGCCGTGGATTGGTTTCGCCAGAGTTTAGACGATGATTTCAGCTTTGAGGAAGCAGAATATTATGCTATGGCTGCTATCCGCTTCAGTCGTTGGGATGATGTGGTCGAGGCTATCTCACAGATGGATGCCGAGATTCAAAAAACCAATCAGTGGCAATACTGGCTAGCGCGCGCTTATGAGCAATCGAGCGATGCCAATAAGCGCAATACTGCCAAAAAAATGTATCAACATTTGGCCAAAAGCAACGAATACTACGGACTAATGGCAAAAGATAAAGTTGGCCAACGTTTCGAGGTCAATAGTATGGGCGGTGGCAACTTACCTAATGTCAGTAATGCCGAGCGTGCCCGTGCCATGCAAGATCCGCATTTTGCCCGTGCTTTTGCCTTGTATAATGCTGACGCGAGCCGTGCCTATGCCAACCGCGAATGGAATTGGGCGGTGAAGCAAGCACGGGACAATCATGATGATTCGTTGATGGTTGCTGCCGCTCGCCAAGCTTATGATATGGGCTGGCTAGATCGTGCTATTTACGCTGTTGATAATACCGAAAGAGTGCATAACTTAGCATTATCGCATCCGATGCCGCACCAAAGTGCAGTAGTGCGTTATAGTCAATCAGCCAGTATCGATCCAGCGTGGGCGTATGGCATCATGCGGCAAGAAAGTCGTTTTGTAACCTCAGCCCGCTCCAATGTTGGGGCAAGTGGTCTGATGCAGATTATGCCAGATACCGCAAAATACATTGCTCGTAATCTGGGTGAAACGTACAGTGCCAGCCGTGCCAATAGTGGTGATACCAACATCCGTTACGGTACTTGGTATATGAGCGATATATTGGGCAAGCTTAATTATCAACCCGTATTAGCAACCGCTGGTTATAACGCAGGGCCTAACAATGCCAAACGCTGGCAGCCAGTCTATGGATCGCTTGCAGCAGATCAGTATGTCGAATCGATTCCCTTTCCAGAGACGCGTAACTACGCTAAACATGTCATGGAAAACGCCACTATTTATAGTAGTCTATTAGGTCGTAACCAACCGATCAGTCAACGTATGGGAACTGTACCAGCAGCATTTTAAGCGGTGATGAATCTAAGATAGAGGCTGAGATGAAACATCAAAGCGAGTGTTTGTGAATAATCAGACATACTCTAATAATAAAAAGCCATTAATCATTATGATTGATGGCTTTTTTTTGAGGCAATCTTTACGTGAAGCTTACGATTTTGCTATGGATTAAAAGAGGGTATTTGCTACCATTGTTTTTATATACGTTCGGGGGTGCGTTCTGGGTTTATCGTTGTGACCTCTAATTGTTTTTATAGATACCGATCTTACTCTATTCTCTCCACCTCTACTTTATAAATGATACTGATTGAATATAGTCAATCCACTATAAAAGACGGACAGCGTTAACCTCGTTTGAGACATGCCATATACCTCTGCACTCGGTTGCTTTGGCCGTCTTTGAAATTGAATTAACCATATTTGGCAGCCATGATCAAAATGATTCTGGCTGTACCAGAGGGTGTAAATATCAGACGATTTGAATATTGTCGTTCACGATCGATAATGGCTTAATATTTTTCTACTTATGATAAAACTCTATACCAACACGCTTATGCAGAAAAAAGCTGAATACCAGTCATCTGTTTATGCACGTGTGCGACAAGCAATAAAACTTGCAACAATGAAAGCTCGATTACCACCTAAAGATTGGCTATCATCGCAAGTCATGCAAAAAGAACCAATGAGGAAAAATGAACTTTCGGGCAGCTATCAGGGCAGTAAGTATAATCAGCAGACATTGTCAACCATCGCGGGTCTAGTGGTATTACAAGCTGTGATGTCACTACCTGCACATGCAGCCAGTGCGTCTAAGACAGGCCAACGAGTATTAATGATTGAGATGACGCCAGCCTTATGTAGCTTGCAACCCTCACGTACTCGCATGCGCCAATGTTTAGAAGGCTACTCATTGACCGTGTCAGGCCTCGATCTTGGATATGGTGAACGCTGCGGTCGTGGTAGTGAGCCCAGACTCAGTCCTTTACAGTTAAAAGTCGTCAACCGTATCATGCCCGACAGCAGTGTTCGTAGCCAAGCATGGCAACATTATGGTGCTTGTAGCCCGCTCAGTGCCAGTAGTTATTTTCGTCAAGTGGTCAATCTTGCAGGCCAGCTAAAACTACCAACTGAGTTAAATACCGGCAATAGCTATACGGTCTCCAAGTCCCGATTTATTAGCCAGATGACGCGGCTAAACAGTGGCATGTCTGCAGCTAGTATCGATTTAATATGCCAGGATGGTAGCCGACGACAATCGATATTAACTGATATCCATGTCTGCTATGAAGGCAATCAGTTCGGTAGCTGTAATAATGTGGTCAACAACTGTGGTAAAAACTTCATCATCTCAGGCCGTAAGTAAATCTTAAGTTAATAGCTATTTTATAAGCGTTATATTGCATAGCACCAAACTTTTGTAAGTATAAAATGTAACAATATAAACGTCTCTCATCGTTATATTCTATCTAGACGATTCACCAAATGAAGTGATACACTAACCCTCGGTGAATGTCATCTGCCATTTTTGAGTCCGAAACTAAAATACTGACGCTAAAATAATAGTGACAACATTATCTAATAATCAATTAGGGAATATTCTATGTCTATGAAACAGCCTTTACGCGTTGCCGTGACTGGTGCTGCTGGTAATATCAGCTATGCTATGTTATTTCGTATTGCATCTGGTGAGATGCTAGGAAAAGATCAGCCTGTTATCTTGCAATTACTTGAAATCACTCCAGCTCTCGATGCTTTAAAAGGTGTCGTTATGGAATTAGAAGATTGTGCATTCCCTTTATTAGCAGGTGTCGTCCAAACCGATGACGCTAATGTCGCCTTTAAAGACATTGACTATGCATTATTGGTTGGTGCACGTCCTCGTGGCCCAGGTATGGAACGCAAAGACTTGCTAGAAGCCAACGCTGCGATTTTCTCAGCGCAAGGTAAAGCACTTAATGACGTAGCAAGCCGTGATGTAAAAGTATTGGTTGTCGGTAACCCTGCCAATACCAACGCGCTTATCGCTCAGCGTAATGCACCAGACCTTGATCCACGTAACTTCACTGCAATGACGCGTTTGGATCATAACCGTGCAATGGCTCAGTTGGCTGACAAGACTGACAGCACTGTTAATGACATCAAAAACATGACTATCTGGGGCAACCACTCATCCACTCAGTATCCAGACCTGACTGCTTGCACCGTAAATGGCAAGCCAGCGCTAGATTTGGTTGATCGTGATTGGTACGAAAACACTTATATACCAGAAGTACAACAGCGCGGTGCAGCGATTATTAAAGCGCGCGGTGCCTCATCTGCAGCTTCTGCTGCCAACGCTGCCATCGCTCACATGCGCACGTGGGCACTAGGTACGGATGAGAATGATTGGGTATCAATGGGTGTTTACTCAAACGGCGAATATGGTATCGCTGAAGGTTTGATCTACTCATTCCCATGTACTTGTAGCAATGGTGACTGGTCTATCGTTGATGGCGTAGACGTATCTTCAGATTTCTCAAAAGAGAAGATGGCAGCTACTGAGCAAGAGCTGAGTGAAGAGCGTGATGCAGTCTCTCATCTACTACCATAAGTAGACAGATCACTAAAAACTGAGTAATAGTTATAAGAAGCCCTCCTTTATGTGAGGGCTTTTTTGTCGTTAACATAACTGATAACGTTGGATAACAGCTTTTAAAAGGAGTGTTGCTACAATAGGTCTTGTGGTACATGTTTAGACAGTAGGTATTATTATGTACAATACCTATTGATCTGGCGCATAAAAATAAATGAATAATACTTAAGGAGTGGGATGATGTTAGGTGATATAGATTATACGATGAATGATTTATTTGCGCAGTTAGGACTTGATAATTCAGATGAGGCCATTGAAAGTTTTATCAAAAATAACCAGCTAGGAAAGGATGAGTCATTAAAAGATTCTGATATTTGGAATGAGAAACAGCGCATGTTTTTACAAGAAGAATGGAAGAGAGATGCCGTTTGGGTTGAGATTATTGATGAGCTGAATGTACGTATGCATCCCAGTGCTTAATCTCAGGTATTTGATACCAAGCGTATAACAACAAAGAAATAAA
>JARIEH010000171.1 GCA_029256865.1 Psychrobacter sp. | reverse complement strand
TCACCAAGTGAGGTGTCAATAAAGTCGGAAATTGTAGGTGTCTTGGTTATAACGGACAAGATCGCTACTCGAGGTTGCTTGGTTAAAGTGCCAGCGTCATTTTTATCAGAGTTGGATTTTTCAGGTTCTGGTATATAGAAATCATAATGGCTAGGGTGTTGTCTGCGCATCATAAGACTCAGACAAGTGGTGAGTGATTGCACACAGTTTACCGCTGTTTTTGGGTCATTAATGCCAGGTGATAAGGCCCGTACTGCGATTTCTGTCATCTGCCCCAAACTATAGGCGATATCATTAGAGTGCGAGAACGGCGCTCAATCAGGATACAGGTGGCCAGTCGTTGCCAGAACAGGCCATCAGGTGCGCTTGGTATGATTGTTAGCTGTGCGGTTTTAGTCTTTTGTAAAAGATTTGGGTGATTTGCTGGACGCCGATAAAAGTAACCAATAATATTTTTGTCAGTGATGAAGCCACCAAGATTGGTGTGCAGTTGTATAACTCCGCCATAATCGAGTGCCAGCGTCATCAGTGACTCTATATAAATCTGCTGCAGATATCCTGAGAGTGGCGCGTAAATAGGAGTCGTTGCCCATGTTTGATGTTGCTCAATATCTGGCTGCGCTGAATTTATATCATGGTGATGCTGAAGGTCACAGTGATCATGATACCAATAGTTAATATTTCTAATGGCTTCGTTACTTGCGCCTTGTATGACATGTGACGCTTGAATGGCATGCACCATGTGCTGGATGAAGTAGACCAAGAGTAAAGCACAGGTAATGGCCATGATAATGGCAAAGGTAACTGCCAACTGCGGTACGCCAAAATCAACATCATGCTTATGGATGGACTTTAATACCAATAAACTGTAGCTAAATGTACCGATAAATGCGCCTAGCACCAGCTGGTTTGAAGTATCAGTTAAAAAATTGCGTAGCAGGCGTGGGCCAAATTGTGATGAGGCCATCGACAGTACGGCAATGGTAATAGAGAAGGTAGTGCCTGCTACCCCTAACACCGCACCTGCGATCGTAGTCATGATGGCACGTGCGGCATCGTCGTCACCTGTAAAAGCGAAGCTTAGATCTCTGACAGTCTTGCGATCAAAATGTTGATCAATGGTCACCAGTAGCGGCGCTAATAATATGCCTATTAGTACACAGGCGCTGGGTATGAACCAATAAGAACCCATCAGCTGCTGCCACAGGTTTTTTAGGCGATCAGGTAAATCAGTGAGTGTCTGTAACGACCATAATTGCGTTAGCTGCTTTAGCCAGTATACGGTTGCTCTTAGCGTACGTGTCAGCAGGGAATTTTTTGGTTGCTCACTCACTGCCGTATCTCCAAAGTGTTTTCAAGACATCCAAATAAAAGCCCTTTAATAAAAAGCGCTTATAAGAAATTTTGATAAAGCTTTCATGGTTACTTATCTGCTTGCGGGGTTATCGGCTTCGGTAATAATATTACCTTTATCATCGTTAAAAATACGCTTAGCTGTTGACTTGGTATTATAGCCATTGTCATTTGCAACATTGTTATTTGCAACATTGTTATTTGCAACATTGTCATCTGGAATCAATATTTCTTTGTTGTTATTATCGTACTCTATGGTACTGTCTTTATCATAAGCTGCTGGCTCAAAGTCAGGCTTAGGGTCAGGGTTTGATGCAGTCATACTACGGTTGTTTTTTATAGCATGATGAGTTATGTCATCAGAAGATGGCTTTGGTTCAGATGTTTTTTGCCGTGGTTGACTGTGGGCAAAGATACTGTTTAATGGCACATCCAACTGCTCTTTAGCATAAGCTTCCGTATTTTCGAAACGATTGACCAGTAAACTTAGCCAAGGTTTCTGATCTTCTGGGCTCATCTCATCAAGCTCATCTTTGATTGGTACTGGATAAGGTAAGGTACGATAAAAGTCCCATAGACTCATGCGACTGAGGTCTTTTTTTAGTACATACTCGTCATGATCTGTGGTGGTGATCAAATTGATGTCTTTTAAGTAGTTGATATAAGTGTACCATTTAGGCAGCTCTTTACGGCCCAACACACTACGCAGCTCTTGCTCACTGACAGCGTTGCCATCTAAGTGATTGCGATAGACCAAATTGAGCATGTCGAGTAAGCTGAGTAGAGGGTGACGCGGATAGATTTCTTCAGTTTCAAAAATGGTTAGGGTATAGCTGATCTCGACGCCTAATAAAATCAAATTCCAAGAGAGATAAATCCATAATAAGAAAATCGGTAAAGCCGCAAAAGCACCATAAATAGCCTCATAGCTGGTAAAGTTTGTCATGACTGTACCAAATATATGTTTTAGTAGCTCAAAAATAATGGCCACAAAAATACCAGCAATGGCCGCACTTTTTACCGGCACACGTGCTTTAGGAATAAACCAATACATAGCAATAAAGCCTGCCACCGTTACCCCACTCGATACTATCTGTACCCAAAATGACCAATCGATGCCATAGCCAGCAAATTGTTGATTTAAGAAGCTGAGACTCTGTACGGTACTTGAAACAATAAACGCAGTCCCTAAAACCAAAGGCCCTAGGGTGACGATAGTCCAGTAGCGCAACATGCTTCTGAGACCACCTGAACGGTCTTCTACTCGCCAAATTTGATTGAATGCGCGCTCAATGGTGGTCAGCGTCATGATGGTCGTGACAAATAGTATCATTGCACCGATGGCGGTTAGATTGGTCGATTTTTCAGCAAAACTATTGATGTACTCACTGACCTGCAGGCTTGATTGAGGGAGCAAGTTACTATAAATCACTTCATAAATTTGCGCCCTGACTGAGGCCAGTGCTGGTACGGAGGACAATATCATCAATAATACAGTCAGTATAGGTACAATTGACAACATGGTGGTGTAAGTGAGAGAGGCCGCTTTTTGTTGACAGTTGTCCTCAAAAAAGTGCCGCGTTAAAAAGCGCAAAAAACTGAACCAGTGTTTATGCGCAAATGGGAGTTTTTTTAATAGTTTTTCCATGTCGTCCATCTAGCAGCGATAAGAGTGCCAATAGTGTAACAAAATGGGCCGTTAGCATTTGCCAAATTTTGTGTCCAAACTCATATGGCTCTGTCATGGATATTAGGGCGTGTTTGTTTGCATGTCAGTTGATAACTCGGGCATAATGTCGCTATATATTCCTCATGACTTCACAAGGAAACGCTATAAATGAGTCAAACAACCCCTTATGTTTTAGTGCTTTATTATTCTACTCATGGTACGACTAAGACTCTAGCATATGCTATCGCTCAAGGTATTGAAGAGGCTGGTATGTCAGCACGTATTCGTACAGTGCCGACGGTGGCAGCGGAAACCACACTTATCAAGCCTGCGATTCCCGATGAAGGGGATCTGTACTGCACCATGGATGATTTAAAAGAGTGTTTGGGGTTGGCGCTAGGTAGTCCAGCTTATTTTGGTAATATGGCGGCGCCGATGAAGTATTTTTGGGACAACACAGTCACTCTATGGTTAGCAGGTAATTTACAAAATAAGCCAGCGTCAGTATTCACCGCAACAGGCACGATGCATGGCGGCCAAGAAACGACTTTGTTATCGATGATGTTGCCACTTATTCATCATGGGATGATGATCTTGGGCATAGCATATGGGGAGCCAGCGCTAAATCGTACCAGCCGTGGTGGCACACCTTATGGTGCCAGTCATGTCAGTGGGGTGGCGCACGATCAACCTATCTCTGATGATGAACGTGAGCTTGCCATAGCCCAAGGTCGTCGTCTGGCTATCAGTGCTAAGGCCTTGGCGCAAGCCAACTGGAAACGTTAAGCTGTCATTTTTAGCATAACGTTATAAATTAGGAAAACACCACCTCTGATGTCTAATAGCCATGATAATAGCGATAAAGCCAGTACCTCATCGTCATTACTTACTTATAATGAGGGATCCGCTATGACAGCCCAACTTAAACCTGTACCTGGCAAAAACGTCAGCCAGCCTTCTAAACCCAAAAACCCCATTGCCCCCATTCGTCAACTTCTAATGGTTACTTGGTTAGTGTGGGTCATTTACCGACTGCTTGGACTGCCTGTTTTGATCAGTGTTTTTAATCCCAGTCGCCCAGATATTATCGGCGGTATTGCTTGGCAAGCATTGTGGTTAGTGCCGGCGTTTGTCTTAACGCCTTCTATATTACGGGGGCGTTCGCCTTATGCGTTATTGATAGATAGTATGTTTACTTTGGTTTATCTAGGGGCGAGCGGTGTGGTGCTCTTCACTCGTGCTTATGGCAGTAGTTGGGCAGAACTGGGGGTCTATCTCATTGATTTTATTTTATTGCTTATGATAAACGTTTGGCTGTTTATACTGCTAAAACGCCTGCCATCAATGAATAACGTCGTTAAGCATCCCCGTTCTCGCTAGATGAGTCTTTTACATAAAAAGCAAAAAAGGCGGCGCTCTACTTATAGAGCGCCGCCTTTTTTATATCCACCATTAATTATTAACCTTTAATTGACCAGCAGTCGCTTAGTTTACTTTGGTCAATTCCAAATCCATTTTCTTACCATCGTTAATCTGGCTCACTTTTACAGGTAAGTAGTCTAAGCTTGGAGCAAGCCAAAAACTGGTCGAGCGGCTATTATCGTCATGGACACGGTCCACACGCACGGTATCAAAAGTTCCTGCTGGGACGGTAATTTTTGTGTTGCCAGACCTTTTAAAAGGTGTTTTCTCAATTTTATCTTTTTTGGCCATATAGTAGTTGCCAGAGAACTTACCATTGAGCAAGTCTTGGCGAATTTGTACCTCAAGGCTCAAATCGTCAAAGGCTTGTTGTGCCATATCTAGATTGACTGTTTTGCCTCTATAAGTACTGGCTACTTGATTTTTACCATTATAATTGAGGTTATGAGTACGTCCAATACCAAATAACTTATAGGTAGTACTGGCTTGAGCTGGCGTGACATTGTTGCCTGAAAGCGTAAAAGTACTATTCTGCGAGGCAGTAGCGACACCAGCGACGCGCGCATTGACATTATATTTCCAAGTATTGCCCGACTTGCTCAGGATACGAGTCGCTGTTCCTTTATATTTGTCTTCTACAGTAAAGCTATAGTCTGCGCTAGAAGGTTGCACTGATTTGGCGCTAGCAAGGGTGGGGGCTGTCATACTTATGGCTCCAAGGGCCGCAATACCAACGCCTGTGGTAAACATAGACAGGAGTTTAGGTTTGTGGCGGTCTGTATTGTTAGAATTATTATTTATAGAAAATAATGAGGTCATGTCTATTCCTTAATTTGATTTAAATACTTATTAGCTATTATTATGTTGATAGTACTTATAATGGTCATACTCTGTTACATTTTCAAGGGCTAGGGTGGTTTTGGCCGTTTGGGTATTGTAGCCAATGTTACTATAAGTGCTGTATTAAAAAGATAGGTCAGTGCTTTGTGAATAAGATTGCTGATTGATAGAAAACCCCTTATGGATCAGACGTTATGCATGATAACTGAACACTGATAGTGGGTTATTGACACCTATAAAATGCTGTCTTTATTCCGCAAATATCTGAGAGATTTGGCTATGTTGGATCTGGTAATAGACCTTAAATCACAAATAAGGCATTTTGCAGGGTATTCTTGTAATATTTTTTGAGTTTACACTTGAAGCAACCTCGTCTTGCCCCCACTTTTTGATACAAGCTCAAGGCTTATGTCTAATATACTTTTTTCAAGAAAGTGTCTTTTTAAAGATGTGGCTATTGAGACCATTAAACTCAGTAATTTTTTAATTTAACCAATCAATTTAACTAACCTTTTGGAGTCATATCGATGAACATTCGTCCTTTACATGACCGTATTGTTGTCCGCCGCGTAGAAGAAGAGCAAAAAACTGCCGGTGGTATCTTACTACCAGGTTCAGCACAAGAAAAACCCTCGCAGGGTGAGGTGTTGGCAACTGGCAACGGCCAGATTCGTGACAATGGCGAGATTCGCGCGCTGGATGTAAAAGTTGGCGACAAAGTCTTGTTCGGTCAATATGCTGGTCAAACCGTGAAAGTTGACGGCGAAGAATTATTGATTATGAAAGAATCTGATGTGTTGGGTGTGCTAGAAGGCTAATTGTTCATAAGGCAATGTTAGCTAATTATTTTTAGCCAAAACCATTTATAAATATCATTGAAACATTTCATTGCATTCTCATACTTATTATAGTGGAGTAATTTAACATGGCAAAAGACGTAAAATTCGGCATTGATGCCCGTAAACAAATGATGGACGGCGTAAACGTTCTAGCAAACGCAGTACGAGTCACATTAGGTCCTAAAGGTCGTAACGTGGTTATCGATAAATCATTTGGCGC
>JARIEH010000065.1 GCA_029256865.1 Psychrobacter sp. | reverse complement strand
TTTATAGGCTTTGATGAGTATCTGGATGAGCCAAATGCCTTGGTCATTATCGAATGGGCGAGTCGTGCGGATAGTTACCTACCGCCGCCGACATTATTTATTGATATGACTCAAGGTGACAGTGATAGTAATAGCGAATCACGTCAAGTTGAGCTGCGATTATCGAAAGCAGGACAAGTGCAAGGGATAGACTTATCTGTGTTAAAGATTTAGATCTGAACAAGCACAAGTCTGCAATATACTTAGAAAATATGACACTCATTCATGCCAGATAATCCTTCCAGCATCCGTATCAAAAAACTATCGCCGTTGCTGATCAATCAATTGGCAGCAGGTGAGGTGGTGACGCGTCCAGCCGCTGTGGTCAAAGAGTTACTAGAAAATGCCATTGATGCTGGTGCCAGTAGTATTGATGTTCACATTACTCAAGGTGGCATGGACATGATTCAGGTGGTGGACAATGGTGTGGGCATTCATTCTGATGATATGGTGATGGCGATAACCCATCATGCGACCAGTAAAGTCGCTGATGTTGCTAACCTGCATGGCATTACGACGTTGGGTTTTCGCGGAGAAGCATTAGCAGCAACAGCAGCGGTTTCTCGTTTGACCCTAACCAGTAGTAATGATGACAGTGGTATTGGTCGTCAGTTGCAGGTTACAGGTATATTGGATGATAGGCCAAAACTGCTCCCTGTCGTACATAAGCGAGGTACGGCGGTTACAGTCAAAGATTTATACTTTAATGTACCGGCACGTCGCGGTAACTTGAAGTCTATTGCGACCGAATTTGGTCATATTGAAACTATTGTCCGTGAAGTGGCATTGGCACGAGCCGATGTTGCCCTCGCTCTCTTTCACGATGATAAAAAGCGCTTATCGTTGTCGGCAAGTGTCATCGACACCAGTAACGAGCGTACTAACCGTCTGTCATTATCCCGTCTTGAACAAGCAACTGGATCGCCATTAACCGATAACGCGCTAGAAATAGCGGTTAATTTATCCAGTCTGATGCAGCAGCCTATAGAGTACATTAATGATAATTACTCAGGTAATCAGGCAAATATCAGTGGCTGGTTATGGCCTATACCTGCACAAAAACAATCACAGAACGCCTTACCAAAACTGCTATATATAAATGGTCGTTTGGTGAAAGAGCCAATCGTCAGCAATCAATTGCGGCAACTTGCGCAAAGTGCTGGATTTAGCAGTATTGGTTATACTCTTTATTTTGATTTGCCAACTCACTGGCTCAATATCAATGTACATCCTTCCAAACAGCGTATTAAGATCAGTCCATTAAATAATATCATGGCGCATTTAAGTCATGCCATTCGTGCAAAACTTAAAACAGTCAGTGACACAGAAATGGTAGCTGAGACCGACTACCATAGACAAGCTATAAATAACAACGGCTGTACAAGCACATTTTTCAATACGTTATTGCCCAATACATTTGCTAATAGTAGCCTAGCACAAAGCAGCCAAGTACAAACCCCCCAGCATTCGTATCAGCTATCAACACGCCAACAGTTCTCTAAAAGCTCAGAAGAGTCCTATTTAGAAAATTTCTGTGATAAAGAACCTACAGATTTGAGTAATCCTACTTTAAACACTACCTCAAATGATAGTATGAATAACGGTCATGGCTTTTATCGCTCATTGATAGCAACCAAACCTTTACCAGTTTGCTTAGATGTTATTACCAGCTTGAATGGTTTAGTCAATAACACTACTAACACCAAAGAGGTTGGTAATAAGTCGCTGCCTTGGCTCTTATTTTACAACCAAGGACAGTGTGTCGTTATTAGCACAAAGGATTGGCAATCAAAGCTAAGTCTGTTGTTTGAGTCTCATGTACTTAGCAATGCTTTATTTAAAACAGATAAAATGCCAAGTACGGCAAGTGATATCAATCAGCAGTTAGCCATTGTCAGCGCGCAAATGTCAGATCAAGATTTGGCTATTTTTATTGTAGATCTTCAAGAGCTGCTTATCAGAAACGCCATTAAAGCCATAGACAGCAATAAATTGGTGGCGTTGATGCTCTCATCTGCGACTGAATAACTCCACAACTAAACGCTTCTTATGCTATTCATCATATCATCAGTAAAGGTAATTCTATGCGATCTTCGTCTGATAGCTCATCTTATCGGCTACATTCCAATTTAGCGGATAATAGCGTGGTGTGCCTGATGGCACCAACAGCGAGCGGTAAGACGGCACTGGCTTATGAGCTATATGATACAGGGCGTTATGAGCTAATCTCGGTAGATTCAGCACTGATATATCGTGACATGAATATCGGTACGGCAAAGCCTACGGCTACCGAGCTGGCGCGATATCCGCACCATTTAGTCGATATCATAGACCCTATGCAAAGTTATAGTGTCGCTGAGTTCGTCAGTGATGTTGCCTATTTGATTGATAGCTGCCACGAGAAAGGCAAGATACCCTTGTTAGTAGGCGGCACCATGATGTATTACATGGCGCTACTTGATGGTCTCTCTCCTGTGCCTGATAGCGATGATAGCGTCCGCGCGCGCGTAGAGCAGTGGCGACAAGATGAGGGCATTACTGTACTCTATGAGTATTTGGGCAAGGTTGACCCTATGAGCCACCAGCGTCTCAATGCAACCGATACTCAGCGTATTACCCGTGCTATTGAAGTCTATCTACAAACAGAAATGCCAATAAGCGAGTGGCAGCGTAAGCCCAAGCAAGCTTTGGCACACAATCCCAATCAGCAGTGGCATGCATTGTCTGTGATGCCTGATCGCGTATGGCTGCATAAGCGTATCGCCCAGCGTTTAGATATCATGTGGAACGAGGGGTTAGTGGCTGAAGTGATTGGTTTGCTCGAAAGCTACCCACTGACACCCAACTTGCCCTCCATGCGCTGTGTTGGCTATCGGCAGGTATTGGAATATCTGGTACATACCAATCATCCAGTATTTGAACAGCCGCATTTGGATAAAACACAGTTTTACGATACTTTTGGAAAACCTGAAGAATCAGTTATTAAAAAAATGACAAAAAATAAAGCACTTCATTCGCAGGTTCAGTCATTAAATACCAGAGCTGATACTGATAGTCAGACCGAATTGCTTGCTTTTCAGCAAATGCAAAACAAAGCATTATATGCGACAAGGCAATTGGCAAAGCGTCAATACACTTGGTTACGTAAACTGACTCAGCTGCCTACTGTAAATCCTGCTGTAGAAACACTATCCGACGCATCTTCTAAAAAAACAGTCATTGCTTCATTTACGACAATGACCGAAGCACGTGACTGTCTCTATTAATTACCTGCGTTAAAGGTTAAAGTATTGCGTTCAAAACAAGCACTGAGTATTTAAGTGTTAAAAAACAGATATCTATAAAAAGTAGATGACAATAAGTTTCAAAAGACAGTGAAAATAACTGCTATAATTCACAATTATAGTAGTGACAGATAGCTAGAAATAGGTACTGCCGTAAATTAACAACTCCAGCTAAGCGGCTATGGAAATACCTGGTTACCTAATTATTTACAATACTATACTATTCGCGATAAAGTAGAATGACTTAAGAACAAATAGGTGTTTATTTAGATACGTTTTATCAATAACAATTTACTATTGTATCTGCTACTAACCATTATAATTAAACAAGCACTTATACTATAATTATATATACTTATTTAGGAGAGTTTTCATGTCAAAAGGACAAACCTTACAAGATCCGTTTTTAAACTCGCTACGTAAAGACCGTATTCCTGTATCAATTTTCTTGGTTAACGGCATCAAACTGCAAGGTCAGATTGAATCGTTTGACCAATATGTGGTGTTACTAAAAAACACGGTAAGCCAGATGGTCTACAAGCATGCCATCTCGACAGTGGTACCAGCGCGCAATCCACGTAGTAGTGGTAGTGGCGTAACAGCAACGACTGGCGCTAGCACGCAGACTCAAGGTGCTGCTGGTTACCAAGGCAGTGCTGCAGGCGCTGGCTTTGAACGTGGTAGCAATGTAGGTGGCGGTTTTGAAGAGCGCGGCTTTGCCTCTAATCGTAGCGGCTTCAACCGTGGTGGCTTTAGCCAAGGTCAGGATCGTGGCTTTGAGCGTGGTGGTTTAGGTCAGGGAACCGATCGTGGTTTTGAGCGTGGCGGTTTTGGTCAAGACCGCGGCTTTCAAACTCCAGAAGAAAGTACGGATTTTGACGACAAGGCTAGCAATGATTTTGACGATAATAAATAGCGATAACCAATTGCTATTGAACTTAAGCTACTCATATAGTTAAAAGAATTTTATTGACATGCTTTTATCAGACATATGTATGTTAAACATAGACCTGCTCTTAAGTGGGTCTTTTTTGTATAAAGTATTGCCACGCCATGCGCCAACTAGCTATTTCCTCCTATGTTATTAATATGGCCTTTAATATAGTAAAATACCTGACTAATTAATAAAAGTAACGAGCTATACGATGAATAACCGCGCAAAAAACCTGACTCATGAGCAATTTATAAGTACCGCAATTGACGCGATCAATACTGAGAAAGC
>JARIEH010000091.1 GCA_029256865.1 Psychrobacter sp. | reverse complement strand
AAAAAAGCCACTCGAAGTGGCTTTTTTATGGTTCTAAATTTATAGCTTTGATTGTCTCTTTCATAATCTAGTTCAATCTAATCACCGTAAAACGACACTGCTGCTGGTATTGCTATACCCTAAACTTGAAGCTAAATATGCAGCCAAGGAAATGGCTGCACGCTCACTGTACTGCCTGAGGTGACGTCTCCACTCTCTTGCGCTAAGACTATAAAACAGTTGGCACGGCTAAGCTGTTTTATCCGATGCGACTGCTGACTGAAACAGCATTCAACTTGGTATGTACCGTCTTCAGCCTTTGACAGTATTCCTCTTTGAAAGTCCATACGACCGACGGACTTTGTGATGTCATTGGTGAGTGTTGCCGCCAGAGTCAGCTGCATGGGTTGCTCTTGAATAGCAGCACCAGACACTCTCCATAACGCTGGAATCACAAATTGTAGAGCGCCTACTACTGTTGATAACGGATTACCTGGTAAGCCAAAGTATAAAACAGGCACGTCAACTTTTTTGGTCAGCTCACCAAACACAAACGGTTTGCCGGGTTTCATCGCCACTTTATAATGATTTATTTGGCCCAACTGCTCCACTACCGTGGTCAAATAATCATAATCTCCGACCGAGACACCAGCGGTTGAGATCAACACATCGCATTTCTGTATGGCCTTGGTCACCACTTTCGTGATTTGATCTTTGTCATCAGCAATGATGCCGTAGTCATTAATGACGATTGGCAATGGCGCTAACAAGCTTTTGAGCGTTGGTGTATTCGAGTTATATATTTGCGCTGAGTTTTTCAGCTTATTGCCAAGCGCGACCAGTTCATCGCCAGTCGCTAGCAGCCCCACAGTGAGCGGCTTGAACACTTTTACTTTGCTGATACCAAGGTTGGCAAGTAAGCTGATATCCGCTGGGTTGATACGCTTACCTTGCTGTAGCACCAGCTCGTTTGGCTGTATCTCTTCTCCTTGCTTACGGATGTTGGCATCTGTCTCTGCCGCCTTTGACAAAATAATGTCATAAGGCTGGGTTTTATCAATGTTGTCTTTGATATAAGTAAAATTGGTATTTTCTTGCATGACAACCGTATCACAGCTATCTGGTACGACAGCTCCAGTGAAGATACGGATGCCTTGGCCTGCTTTTAGCATCCCTGTATAAGGATCGCCTGCTTGTGACTCTCCAACGATTTCAATGATGGCGCCTTTTGGCAGATCAGTTTTATGGGCAATGGCATAGCCATCCATTGCAGATATATTCTCTCTGGGCACAGGAAATGATGAAATAATGTATTCGGCCAATATCTGGTTAAGACTGTCTGACAAATGACAAGTAATTACTGGCCTTTTAGCTATTGGAAAGTCATCTTGATTATAGATATTTATTCGCTGCATGATTGCAGAGCGTAACTGCTCAACAGTAATCATAAACCCCTACTCTTTTTATTCACCATAATCACTCGTACCTCAAAAGAGATACGCTCATCATCACTTACTAGCCACGGAAGACGTTTTCTTGCTCAAGGGTCATCTCGATCCCTTCGATATCGGCTTCATTGGCTAAGGAGAACAGATAATCACACAAAGATTGATGAAAAGCCTGCTGACTGAGCTTATTGTGTATCGCCGCATCGACTTGTTCATACGTCATTTGTATGCCTGGCTGCTTATCCAATATCTCCACAATATGAAAACCATAGCGGCTTTCAATTGGGCTTGGCGCCAGTCCCGCCTCTAGCTTAAATAACGTGCTTTCAAACTCTGGAACAGTTTGACCTTTATTAATGACGCCAAGCTCACCGCCTTGCTCTTTTGAAGGACAGGCAGAATGCTGGCGTGCCAATTGAATAAACTCAGCATTCGGATTGCTATCATTTTTAATCTGTTCAATGAGCTCATAAGCCGTTTTTTTAAGCGTTAATCTCTCATCGCCATCTTCAGGCAGGCATGCCAATAAGATATGACGCACGGACATAATAGGATCGGTTTTGAAATCAGCCCTATTCTGCTGATAATAACGCTCGCAGGTTTGGGTATCAGGGTTTGCCGCTTGGACATTTTTGTCGATTAAGCTAGAGATGGCTTGTTCTTCATCTTTCTCCCACGCAGACTCGCCAAGGCTTGGGTCATCGAGCACTGCCAGCTTTAATAATTCGCGTACCACCAATGCTTGAGTCGCTAGAAACAAGGCATCTTCTTTATTTTCTGCTGGGTGATATTGTAGCTCTTGCGCAATCTCTGTCCTGTCGATCATGACCCCATTAACCGTCACTGAAGGCAGCTCATCACGACTAGAGGCGATGAGATTTTTATGATTGCTACGCTCTTCCTTCATGGCTCTATCGATAAAATCTTGGTCAGAGTGTGGTTTTTTGAGATCCGCCAGTGTCGGCATGATACGGATAATGTCTTCATTAGCGGCGTGGCTATGATTATGATGGTGGTTATCATGATGATGCTCATGACTGTGGTCATGACCAATGTTACTGTTAACATGGTCAGCTGGATTATAAGTATTAACAGTCATGGCTGCTACTCCGCTAATGATTTAGGTCATATAAAATAATAAACATTTTTTAAGTCACTTTTAAGTCACTTTCAAATCATATGGTGCTGATAAAATTAAGACAGCTCTAAGCTCATCTTAGGACCAAATGGTTCATAATGAACACTATCAAGTCCATGATCGAGTGCCATTAGCCCATCAATCATGCTTTCCATAAATGGCATTGAGCCACACACATAAATATCAGCAGGTTCTGGCAACGTAGCAAGATAACGTTCATCCAATAGTTGCCCAGATTCAAAATAGAAAATTTGTTTTTCTACATTTTCTGCTGCTGCTAGAAGCGTATCAACTTGACTATCAAAGGCATGATGCGCAGCGTTTTGGCAGGCATAAACCCAAATAATAGGTCGCTTTGGATTGGCAGTCACTTGCGCCTCTAACATCGATAAGATAGGTGTGACACCGACGCCTGCACTGATGAGCACTAATGGAATGTCGTTTTGTGATACAAGCGCTTGGGTCAGCGCAAAGTCTCCCGCTGGAGCCGATAATAAAACGTTATCACCTACCTCTACCTCATCATGCAAATGATTAGAGACCAAGCCATAATGTTCATTGCGATTATCACGTCTGACGGCGAATTGAATGCCTTTATCGGTACTGGCAGAATACAAAGAGTAATGACGTAATGCTAAATGATCACTGCCTTTTGGATCTGCTTTCACCGTGATATATTGACCGGCTGTTAAAGTCAGTTTACTCAGATCGATATTTTGGCTGTTTTCTGTATCGCTATCTGCTGGTACTACAGTAAAGGCGGCAATGTCAGTGGCGACTGCTACTTTTTCAATGACCTTAAAAGCTGCAAACCCTTGCCACATCTCTTCTTCATACATAGCGTCTTCTAGCTGAATAAAGACGTCCGCTATCTCATCATATGCTTCAGTCCAAGCCTCGATGATGTCATCATTAGCGGCCTCTCCCAGCACTTGCTTGATAGCGCCTAGTAGGTGCTTGCCGACGATAGGATAATGCTCTGGTAGGATTTGTAGGGCACGATGTTTATGACTGATTTGGGTGACTTGCGGCAATAAAGTCGCTAGGTTCTCTAGGTGCTTGGCAGCCGCTAACACCGTCATCGCTAAGGCAGTCTGTTGACGGCCAAGCTTTTGATTGGTTTCATTAAAGATATCCAACAGCTCAGGATGCTCGTTAAACATATTTTGATAAAACACCGTGGTAATTGCCGTTCCATGCTCTTCAAGTACAGGTACGGTTGCTTTGACGATTTCTAATGTTTTTGGTGAGGCCATTATGTCTCTCCTAGTGAGTCATCACATTGATAAGTTAAGGGATTTATAGTCCATATTTAAGGTCAGAATTTAAGTTCATTGCTTAAGTAAAAATACGGCCGTTGGCAATCTTGATTACACTTCTCAGGTAGTCATAAAATCCTAAAAGTTGAATAATCAAAGCATTGCCATAAGATTCATTTAAAATGAACCTTATGGTATCGTCCTCAGAACTTCAATGCTGTATCACTGTTGTGACTATTTCTGTGACGATTGTTTCTGTCACTGTTCTATTACTGTGATTTTTTCTGTCTGACGATCTGATAGCGGCGACCAAAGTACCAAATTGGCGCACTGATGATATGAATCAGTCGTGTGAACGGGAAAATCATAATGAGCGTAATACCTAGGACCATATGCAACTGATAAATCAAGTCCGCTTGCTCAATACGTGCCGCTGCATGCCATGGTCTTAAGATAGTAATATCCTGTGCCCAACCCGCTAAGTTCATCATTGTATAACCATCTAAATGCTGCACAGAGGTAAAGATGGATATCAAACCTAGATTGAGCTGAATAAACAATAATACCAGTACCATCTTGTCCGAAAACGACGACGTATTAGAGATACGATCATCAGTGAAGCGTCGCCACAGCAGCATCGCTAGTCCAACCCAACACACGACGCCGGCAATACCACCGACCACCACCGCTACTATCTGTTTTCGTCCCGCACTAATAAACGACTCATAGAGAAAATGCGGGGTTAACATACCGAATAGATGTCCGAGCAGTACCACAATGATACCAACGTGGAACAAGTTACTTGCTAAGCGCATGTTTTTGGTTCTGAGCATCTGGGTAGAACCTGTCTTCCACGAATACTGAGATAAATCAAAACGTACCCACGTACCAACAATAGCGATGGCCAATGCAATATAGGGATAGACGCCAAAAAGGAATATCTGCAGCCAATTTAGATTGGCTAAAGACTGTACACCCGGATCTGCAATATTCATATCCTTTCTCCTTATGATTGTTTGACCGGCTGGTTGGTTTTAAAGTCTACCCAATGTACAGGGGCATCAACCATTTTTGCTGCCGACTTACTGACGCCAGCTTTAGCAGCAAGGTTTTGGGTACTTGTCTGTGAAGAGCAGCGCTCTTCTTGTTGCGCATCCAAGAAGGTAACGACCTCCTCTTCCCATTCTTTGTCTAACGCCTCAAAGCTGTCGTCACGCTTCTCTTTACTGACTTTTTCTTGATACTCTTCAACCACATCGAGCGGCTTGCCAGCAATCTGTAATAGCGCATTAAAGCAGCCTTGGTAGACACTGCCACGATTCTCAAGTCTAGCGGCTAACAGCGCAATGATATGGCTGACATCAGCGATATCCATACGAATCTGAATATCATCCTCGATGACCGTCGCTTGATAGGCCAAAAATTCTAGATATAACGGCAGGTAATCTGGCAGCTCTTTGATGCTAATCTCAAACCCAGCATCGGAATACTGGTTCATGAGATCCACCATGGCTTGACCACGTTCCCGAGACTCTCCATGGACATGCTCAAACAACCAAAGCGATAAAGAACGACCACGCTCAAAAAGACCATCATAACGCGCTTGCGCTTCAAGCGATCCCGTCTCGATTAAGTCTTCAATCAAATCGATGATCTGCGTGCGCACTTCTGGGCTAATCAAGGTCGAGGTCGCCACAATCTCGGCACAATCAGCGAGTGTATCGCCAATGAACAGCTCATTGCTTGGATAATCTATCAGTAAGCTCAAAACCTTTAAGAGTTTTAGCTCCGAATGGTCGATAGTAGCAGGAGCAGTAGGCTCATTGACTACGCTGTTCAAAGACTGCGGGTTATAGTATTGAGTAGTTTGCATCTTACGACTCCCACTTTTGGACAGTGTCAATAAAATCACGACGGTTGGCTTTACGTTGTCCGAACATACTATTGTCAGAATGTCCTGAACAGCCTTCACCGAATGTAAAACCACAGCCATTACGCTCTGCAAAAGCATCACTTAACGCTTCTTCACGATGCGCGGTTGGGATGACAAAACGGTCTTCGTAATTGGCAATCGCCAGATAACGGTACATCTCTTCCACTTGCAGCTTGGTGAGACCGACATCATCTAAGATGCTTTGTACTTCTTGCTTTTCGACCA
>JARIEH010000135.1 GCA_029256865.1 Psychrobacter sp. | reverse complement strand
CGAACCACTTGATACGGAAATCGTCCAAATCATAGTTCACATTGCTGATTTTGGTTGGCTTTTTTATCCAGTCGATAAGCTCTGCGCGCTCAGCCCAAAAAGCCTCATTGGCTTCAGGAGATGCGATGGATCTTTGATAATCTTCGATGTATTTTGCAGGAGTGGTATTGGCGGCAGCGACAAACTTAGCCGAAATGGGAAATGAGGGTTGCGTCATTATAAATTCCTTTTTTAATTATTACTTCCTGCACAAGCGTATTTGCTGTTTTTCTATGCTGAATACTCAAAAATTTTGAAACTTTGACTAGTAGTATTCTACTATTAAGCAGGTATCCTCATGAGCAGCAAGGTAGCAGTCTCAAACGATGCAAGCTCTCTCATACCAATCTTCCATGATAGATAACTCTTGGACTCCAGTTTGACAAATAACAATGTTTGATGCAAGACATCAAATACCAATCACAACAATTCTAATGTACATTTGTAGACATAGCACTTTTTGCGTTAAAGTCCTCTTCCTTGACTAACAATCATCTGATATTTAATCCTTGTAACTGTCCGTTAAATATGGACAATAGCCTCTTTAGCGCTATGTTGTCTACGCTATTATCATTGCTACTTTATCAGCCACTCTGTTATGGATCCCAACCACCATGAATCAACCTCTTACACATTATGATGTCATCATTATCGGCGCGGGAGCCTCTGGCCTATACTGCGCGCTGACCGCTGGGCGTCGTGGTCGCCGTGTATTAGTGTTAGATCATGCTAATAAAGTGGGCAAAAAAATCCTGATGTCAGGAGGTGGTCGCTGCAATTTCACCAATTATTTCGTCGAGCCTGAGCATTTTATCAGCAGCAATCCGCATTTTTTTAAATCAGCGCTGAGCCGTTACCCCAGTTGGGAGTTCATCGCGATGGTTGAACAGCATAAAATTCCTTACCATGAGCGTGACAATGGCCAGCTGTTTTGTGATGATTCAGCCCAAGATATTGTGAACATGCTGCTAGATGAATGTGCAGCGGTCGGTGTGCAAGTCCGAATCAACACCCAGATTGACAAAGTTAAAGTGATTGATGCCACTGCTGATAAGCATAACGCGCGTTTTCAATTACTGACGTCGAAAAAACTCAGCAAAAAAGACAAACAAGCCGCTCTCAATACAACCGAAGCCAATGCCGACAAACCTTCGCAAGCAAGCTATCGCTGTGAGTCATTAGTGGTGGCAACAGGTGGTCTTTCCATTCCAACACTGGGCGCGAGCGGACTTGGCTATGAGTTGGCGCAGCAATTTGGACATACGCTTATCCCGACTGCTGCCAGTCTGGTGCCCTTTACCTTTACCGATAAAACCGGCGAGCTCATTCGCGCCTTGGCTGGTATTAGCCTACCTGTGATCGCTAGTAATGAGCGCATCTCATTCAAGTTGCCACTACTGTTTACCCATCGCGGTTTATCAGGTCCCTCGATGCTGCAGCTGTCTAACTACTGGCACACTGGCGAGACCATCACTATTGATTTATTGCCCGAAACTGATGTCAGCGAACTGCTTCTCACTCGCAAAAAGTCGCACCCCAAGCAGTTAATACGAACGGTACTGGCAGAAAGCACTGATAATACTCTCCCCAAAAAGCTGCTTGCTGCCTTACAAAGCCATCTCTGGGAGGATATTAAAGACACCGAACTTGCCAATATTAAAGATGAGCGCCTCATGGAGCTTGGGGCGACTATCAATGGTTGGCAACTAAAACCCTCTGGTACTGAGGGCTATCGCACGGCTGAGGTGACACGCGGCGGTGTCAAAACTGACGATATTTCTTCTAAGACCATGCAAAGTAACTTACAAAATGGGCTGTATTTCATCGGTGAAGTGCTTGATGTCACAGGTTGGCTTGGCGGTTATAACTTCCAGTGGGCGTGGGCCAGTGGCTTTGTCTGTGGTGAAGTCGTTTAGGGATAGCATTGATATATCGTTCGGTTATATCATTAAAGGATAATAAAAAGCCCCGACAGCATCGCTATCTGGGCTTTTTATTATCTGAGGAAGCAGGTTTTGATACCTTTGCTTTTATATTAAGCTTGGTTTTCATCCAAAAACGGATAATCGGTATAGCCTTCTGTACCGCCACCATAAAAGGTTTGCGGATGCTGCTCATTTAAAGGCGCACCTTGGCGGATACGTTCTGCCAAATCAGGGTTGGAAATATAGTCACGACCAAAAGCTACGGCATCAATATAACCTGCCTTGATGTTTTTTTCGGCTTTTTCAACCGTATAACCGCCAGCAGCGATAATCATGTCGTCAAAAGCAGTGCGGATACGCTGACGAAAGCCATCACTATAAGCAGTACCGCCTGCCCAATCAGGCTCAGATAAATGCAGATACATCAGACCACGGCTATTGATTTGCTCAATGAGCCAGATATTGTCTTCTTCATCGTAGCCACCTTCAACGTTATTAAAAGTGCCTAAAGGAGACAAGCGAATACCGACGTGCTCTTTATCCCAAGCGTCAACACAAGCATC
>JARIEH010000164.1 GCA_029256865.1 Psychrobacter sp. | reverse complement strand
TTTGGCGCAGCCAGATATTGAGCAACATCAAACATGGGCAACGACTCCTATTTACGCGCCACTCTCAGGATATCTGCAGCAGATTTATATAGAGTCACTGATGACGCTAGCACTCGATTATGGCGGAGTCATACAACTGCACACCAATCTTGGTGGCTTCATCACTGACAAAAATGTTATTGGTTACTTTTATAGGCGTCCAGCTAATCACCCAAACCTTTTACAAAAGACTAAAACCGCACAGCTAACAGTCATACCAAGCGCACCTGATGGCCTGTTCTGGCAACGACTGGCCACTTGTATCCTGATTGAGCGCCGTTCATCGCACTCTAATGATATCGCCTATAGTTTGGGGCAGATGACAGAAATCGCAGTACGGGCCTTATCACCTGGCATCAATGACCCGAAAACCGCGGTAAACTGTGTGCAATCACTCACCACTTGTCTGAGTCTTATGATGCGCAGACAACACCCTAGCCCTTATCATTTCTATATACCAGAACCTGAAAAATCCAACTCTAATAAAAATAATGATGGCACTTCAACCAAGCAACCTCGAGTAGCGATCTTGTCCGTTATAACCAAGACACCTACAATTTCCGACTTTATTGACACCTCACTTGGTGAAGTGCGCCGTTACGCTACGGGTGATCTAATGGTGCTAAAAGCTTTATGTCAGGCGCTAACGAACCTCAATTATGCGCGAGTGAATGACGTTCAAAGGCAGACCTTACTGCACGAGCTGAAACTCATTGAACGTACAGGAAAAGAAAACCTAAGTTATAGCGAACTCATCACAGACCTACTCGATATGACTCAGCAGGCAGGATACTTTATTAACAATGAAGCCTCTAAATTTCAATACTTCGAATATGTCAGTGAATTTGCCGCTCATATTCATCAAACGCTACAGACAGAATCAAGGTGAGAGTCAGCTAATCCCTCTAATAATTTAATAGTCAATAATTCGACCATGGCACAGATATGAATGTTTATATTATCGTCAAATCAAACCTTTGCGCTTCATATTGCGATAAACCACAATCACAATAATAATATTTAATATAAGGATAAGCAGCTTAAACCAATCAAAGGGCGCCATTATTAAATAATACAGCTCGATCGGTATGAATATTCCATAGCCGATGACACTAAACCAGTAAGCCCACGTTTTATCCTGCCATAAGCCATAGGCTTCAATGAAACGTAAGCTGACGTAGGCAGATATCAGCAACATAAACACTGGCCAATTTTTGTTGGCTTGCTGAGCAAGGTGGACGGCACTCTCAATCTGCGGGGTTAGCAGCTTACCAAAATAGTGTTGCCATGAATCTGTTGCAGACGTTAGCCAATTCTCAATGCTTTTTTGCCAATACCATAATGCACCAGCTCCCAGCAACGCCACAGAGCCTTTTACGATCTCATAGATGGCGACTGCTTTAATGGAGTCACTAGATTCGCTGGTTTTGACTATGGCGCTAGACAGCGGTAAGCTCTCCTCCTGCTGAGGTAAGTTAGCCAAAGAAAGTCTCCACCACTCGTCCATGCAGCTGTTGATTAAAGAAAGGTGTGTTTTTGCCATCTGACAACATGGTCTTTGTTGTCACCTGCCAGTCAAGATTAGGATCGACCAGTAAAGCACCGCCGAGGCTTTCATATTGAGCACTAATACCTGCAATCTTTGCAGGATTTAAGCAGATCTTCTCTACCAACTGCTCTAGAGTCAGCACTTCATCACGTACCAGTTGACATGCTAACGCCATAAACGTATCGAAGTTTGAGATACCAGGCGTACTTTCAGCAAAAGGCGCCTTTTTAGCTGTACTGTTTAAAGGCTCATGATGACTGCAAATGGCATCGATAATACCGTCTTGTAGCCCGCGACGCAGTGCTTGCTGATCGGTATTACTACGCAGTGGTGGCAATACATAGGCTTGAGCATTAAAGCCTTCTAAATTATCGTCTGTCAAGAACAGCTGATGCATGGCGACATCACAAGTGACTGGTAAGCCTTTGTCTTTGGCCCAGCGCATTAGCTCCACTGAAGACTTACAACTTAGTTGGCTAAAGTGTGCCGCTATTCCCGTCTCTTCAACCATTAAAAGTTGGGTCGATAATGCCACTGTCTCTGCAATCCATGGAATACCTTGCAAACCATGATAAGAAGCAATATAGCCTTCATGCGCCACGCCATCGTTAGATAAAGTTGGCTCATCAGGATAAAAGAATACTTTCATGCCGAAGGTTGCTGCGTACTCTAAAGTACGTAGCAACACTAAGTCATTTTTAAAAGGCCTGCGCGCATTAGAAACCGCAATACACCCTCCTTTTTTTAGACCTGCAATATTAGAAGGCCGCTCCCCTTCCAGACCTGCGGTCAGCGCTCCTAATACATGCAGGTAAATGCCACCATCACCCAATGCACGCTCGCGCAAGCCCTTGAGTAATGAGCCGTTTTCTAATATAGGAGTGGTATCTGGCGGAATAACCACATGCAAAAATCCGTTAGCACGCGCTGCTCGACCTTCAGATACCAAGGTACCATGCTGCTGCTGACCAGGCTCACGCAAGCGTGCACATAAGTCTACCAAAGGCGGTAGCAACCACATTTCTCGGTCAGCATTGAGTGTTGTTAGCTTATCCATTGCTGTCATGGATAATGAGTTTTTGAATACTTCGGGGAGCAAATCAATTATCTGCGCACCAGTAGTGATGGGGTTAGTCATGAGCTATATTACCGTATCAATAAATTATAAAAATAAAATAACAAAGGTTGAAAGCTATCCGTTACGTGCTGCTTGATGCGCGCGCTGACCTTCCATGGTGAGTGCCAACACCGCCATGCGTATAGCAACACCATTACTGACTTGCTTCAAAATCAACGACTGCTCGCCATCCGCGACGCTAGAGGCGATTTCAATACCACGATTCATTGGACCTGGGTGCATCACCAACGCATCAGGCTTGGCCAGTGCTAATCGCTCAGGCGTGATGCCATAATGTTTATAGTACTCACTTGATGATGCCAATAGTGGTGAGCCGATACGTTCATTTTGGATGCGCAGGCCCATGATGACATCACAATCAGTCACACAGCTATTCATATCTTCATAGACTGTCACACCAAAGCGCTCAATACCTTTAGGTAATAATGTCCGTGGAGCAATCACCCGTATGTCTTTCACCCCTAATGTCTGGAGTGCGTTAATATCCGAGCGCGCCACACGTGAATGCTTTACATCACCAATAATGGCAACAGACAGCTCTTCAAAGGGACGCGGCGCCTCACGATGAATCGTGAGCATATCAAGCATACCTTGGGTTGGATGCGCATGCCAGCCATCACCAGCATTGATGATAGCAATATCAGGTGTGACTTCAGTCGCCATAAAATGAGCAGCCCCTGATGCCGAATGCCGTACCACAAAGATATCAGCTGTCATGGCTTGCAAATTCCACAGCGTATCGCGTAAACTTTCGCCCTTCTTAGTGCTAGAGCGGCCAATATCGATATTAAGCACATTAGCACCAAGACGTTTTTCTGCAACTTCAAAGGTGGTACGGGTACGGGTTGATGGCTCAAAGAATAAGTTCATCACCGTGCAGCCTTCAAGCTCAGGCCGATTAATCAGCTGACCATTACCATCAATAAAAGTCTCAGCTTTGGCTATAATGCTTTGCAGCTGTGATTTATTTAGCCCTTCAACCCCCAAAAAATGACGGAGGCTACCATCAGCGTTTAATTGCGGTTGGCTAAGAGACGTATTAAGCCTACGATGAATAACATCATGATCGAATTTGGCATACTTGGATGGTGAGACGGTGTTCGTTGAATTAGTACTGGTAGAATTTGGCATAATACGAGTCTTTATCAGTAGTTTATATTGAGTTAATCATATTTTTTATCGTGATCTCACTGCAACCATCAATACAGATACAAGGACATTTTGATACTTATTTGCTACACTTTACTCCAGTGGTATCAGTTGCCTTGTGTTTATAAAATAACTAGAACTGTATGAGACAGGATAAGCAGCAAGCCTTATGAAATAATAGAGATAGTGTAGCTGATTTTGCCGTCAGGACAAAGACACCGTCTGCGCTATTTGTATATTTACTGACGGTCTGTTTATCGAAACAGCGTCTTATTTATTCTTTTGACTTGCTTAGAGGCTGTTTAGCCTAAAAAATCAATTTTCATTTATGAGTACCCTTTTCTCACTCTACTTTTTACGATTTCCATTACTTACTAGGAAGCACTATGACGACCTTAGCACACTATCTAAAAGAGCACGCAGCGGATTCAGCAATCAGTGATGTCATTATCACCATTACGGATGTGGGTAAAACCATCTCCCAGCTCCTGAGAAAAGGTGCATTGGCCGATATTTTAGGAGAAGCCGGTAATCAAAACGTCCAAGGCGAAGAGCAAAAAAAACTTGACGTACTGGCCAATGATTTATTATTAGACGCTTTGGCAAAAAACGTACATTGTGCTGGCGTCGCCTCAGAAGAGCTAGATGATGCCACACCTGCCAACGCCGATGGCAGCTTACTAGTATTGTTTGATCCACTGGATGGCTCATCAAATATCGATATCAATATGGCAGTTGGCACTATTTTTTCTCTTTTACCGTATCAGCGCCAAGGCCAAACCAGTGAAAATAGCGACTTTTTACAGGCAGGTAATAAGCAACTGGCAGCAGGCTATCTATTATATGGCACCTCTACCGTCTTAGCGCTAACAATAGCAGACAATGTGGTGATGTTTAGCCTAGATCCAGATACCGATGATTATGTACTGATAGAAGATAACGTCCAAATCGATGCAGATACCAGTGAATATGCGGTCAATAGCTCAAACTATCGTTATTGGCGCGCGCCGATGCAACAGTATATTGACGAGCTTATCGCGGGAGAAGATGGCGTGCGTGGTCGCGACTTTAATACACGCTGGGTAGCAGCCATGGTCGGTGACGTACATCGTATCTTATGTCGTGGCGGTCTATTCACTTATCCATTTGACACTAAGTACGCGCACAAGGCTGGTAAATTACGCTTAATGTATGAAGCCAATCCGATGAGCTTGCTCATTGAGCGTGCGGGCGGCGGCGCCACTGATGCGACAAACCGTATCTTAGACATAGCGCCCACTGACATTCATCAACGCGTTCCTGTGGTACTTGGCAGCAAAAATGAAGTGGATTACATCAAAAACTTACATTTAAATCCTGCCGATTAATAAGTAGCATCGATATACAAAAGCAGATGATTGAGCAAAAACCGTCTTAAGGCCAAATAAACCATAAGCTTTAAGACGGCTACCTTAATACTCTATCTCTACACTCTTCTCTAAGCGGTCCATTATGGTATCAAACCCCACCGAACTGATTACCTCAGACAAAAATACCACTGTAAAGCTGGTTAAGGCTTTACTCACTCAGGCTCGCCAACGTAAAAAACATAGTCAGACAGTACTCGAGGGTGTGCACCTTCTAGATGCCGCTTTACGAAATGGTTTTCAATCAGCACAAGTTTCTTTTAGCCAAGTACTACTAGCAGAGTCAGCAACTAACCATGCGGAAGTACAGCAAATTTTAACGCGCCTGCCAACCCATATTCCTGTACTTATCTTGTCAGATACGCTATATCAAAGCATCCGTAGCCTAGGCACAGGCATTGATATCATGGCGATTATTAAAGTACCGACCCCAAACCTAACAACAATCAACGATGACTGCTTAATTCTAAATGATGTACAAGACAGTGGTAACGTCGGTACCCTGCTACGCACCGCAGCAGCAGTTGGTATCCACCACATACTTTGTACCAATGCCACCGCTCAAGCATGGTCACCTAAAACGCTACGTGCAGGTATGGGCGCACAATTTGCCCTAACTATCTATGAAGG
>JARIEH010000118.1 GCA_029256865.1 Psychrobacter sp. | reverse complement strand
CATTGCTAGGTTGTAGCCAGACCTCACCTGCACTCATAGGAGATAATCCCGCTAATACTCGCAATAATACTGATTTGCCACTGCCAGAAGGACCAGTCAACACAGTCACTTGGCCAGCTGTTAATTGCCCATGCGCACCCGCTATCAGAGTACGCTGATGTGCAGACAATGACTTATCAGCTCTGGTTTCACCTTTTATTCTTGTCAGCCATTTTCTATATGGTACAAGTATGCTGGTGGCTACAGAGGTTATTGCAGTATTTATTTTTTTAGAATCTTGATTGCTGGTGTTTACAGCAGTGCGACTCTCCTCAGAGCTTGCCAGAGGGGTACGCTTGCCATATACCCAAACACCTTTAAATGTGAGCGTTGCTTGCTTATGAACGCTATCAACACAAGGCGCAATCATAAGTCATTGGCGTGATGCGCAATAGCTTGCTGGATGGTATTATAGAGCTTTTCTGGCACGCGTATGGGCCGCATAGGGGTGGCATTATCTACTGTAGTCATGGTGCTTGATGCATTTCTTGACTGTGCCGGCTCAGGCTTGATTTGGTTCTGTACGCAAGCGATGACGATTTTGGCACTGCTTAATAATGTACTGGTAGGTGAGCGCTGCTTTTCGTCCGCATCTGCTGGCAGACGGCGATGAATGCTCTGATAAAATATGATGCTGGCAGGTTTTAACTCAACACTATCGATACGCACATTAATGACTTCATCTAACAGAATGGCTTTTTTGTACTGTAGCTGTGCTTGACTGACGACAAAATGCTGCACTTTACCCTCGTCAGAATGCATAAAATAACCGTTTAAGTTAAGCTTGGTAAACCAGTCACGGCGACAGTTTTCAAAAAATACCAAGTGATTGGCATGGTAAACTATGCCACCCGCATCCGTATGATTGATATAAATATGATAATCAGTAGAAAATAGCGCTGTGGCCATCGAATTTGATGCGGTTGTCGTCATAGTTTGGCTCATGTAGTTTGTTGGAAAGGGTTTTGGTAAAAGTCCTTCAGCGTTTATTGGTAAATAGAAGACAAGGGTGAATAACAGTAAAGCCTTTAATACAAGATTTTTGATACTCATGCATTTTATAAAGCTGCTTATCAATAAAGTATCCTATAAGATAGGTTTTTGTACTGTAGCTGAAGATAACAGACCACGCAACA
>JARIEH010000331.1 GCA_029256865.1 Psychrobacter sp. | reverse complement strand
TAATATCGGACTGTTGCGGTAGCGCAGTATTGCTATCTTGAATAAACTGCACGGCAGTTGGCTGCTGTTCATCATGAAACAAATACTGTAATAGTGTCACCTGCCCGCCCGCTGCTTGTGCCAACTGTGGAATAATCTGCTCGACCAACACCGTTTGCAACTGCTCTAGATTATTTACCGAAAATAAAAATGCATGACCCAATTGTGCGTCCTGTCCTAAGGTCTGACTAATACGATGATTGAGGCCAGAGAGTATTTTTGCCAAATCAATGGTCTCTGTCGCCTCATGCTTGTCCGATTTATCTAAGCCATCTGAGCTTCTCGATACGTTATCAGAGATATGGATAACAGGAAGCAGCTCAGGCTGTGGCGGACAATCGATAAAGCGAAAACGCCGACGTAATGCCATATCAAGCGGCGCTAATGAGTGATCTTGAGTGTTCATAGTGGCATAGATGTCTACGTTGGATGGCACACTAAATGCCCGTCCAGAATACGCCAAGTTCACTTGCATGGCATTTGCTTGCCCTGCGCGCTTATCAGGCTCAATCAAGCTCAGCAGCTCACCAAAGACTCGTGACACGTTGGCGCGGTTAATCTCATCAATTAGCATGGCATAGCGATGTTCAGGATCCTTAGCCGCGCGTTGGCAGAGGCGTAAAAATGCACCATCTTGGATATCATAGTGCATCTGACTGCCCTGCCCGCTAGCTTGATTGCCCTGACCACCTTGCTGATTGGCAGCAATCACAGGACGAATCCCTTCGACAAACTCTTCATAACCATAGGCCTGATGAAAGCTGATCATACTATAACGCTGATGAATAATAGGCTGATTGTCTTGTTGCGCTTGCCGAAATTCTGCCAGCTGTTGAGCCAAATTGTCTAGTAGCGGGACGCTTGCAGTTAGCAAATACCACGCCCCACTGTGGTCTTTATCAAAGTAAGATTGCGCTGCACGGTTTTTATACAGCACTGTTTGTGAGTTTGCTGGGCTGTGCATTTGTAGCACTGACCATGCAGTATTACTTAAGTTTTTATCACGCTCGTTTTGGGTAGCTTTAGCGATAAAAAATTCATGAGCAACGATCTCAGGCACTTTGACCAAGTCTTGCTGCTGAGCTTTTAAGTCTAAAAATATCAAACACACCACCTCTCGCCAACTAAGCTCATATAGCAGCTGTGCTAGCAACTCACGACTGCCAGTTGTCGATAGCTGATGAGTGTATTGCTTAGCAATCTGTAGCAATCGATAGGTCTTCCCCGTACCAGCAACACCTGTATAAATAATATTGGTTGGCTGGGTATTTGGACTGTCAAAGGGCATGCCACTCATAGATTCGCTCAGCATATTAAAGTTCGGATTGACTAGGTTTGTTTTTGAGCGTGGCAGTCTATGTTAATAATGACAGGCCGACGCAGGTTAATGCTAACATAGCCCAGTGTGTTATTGCCTGCTATTACTGATAGCCTACTACTGCTTAATCACTTTTCCATGTCCTATTAGATCAACTTGAGGAGTTTTTATGTCAGGATTACTAAATAAACTACCCAGCAGATTATCAGCGAAGATACCTACTGAGTTGCCAACCAAGCTACCTGAAAAACTTCCTGATGCGCTCAGCCCTCAAAAAAATGCTCAGAAGAGCGGTCTTAAACCAATCAACAATCAATTTTCTAAGTTGTTGGCGGTCACCAAATACTTACCTGCTGGCGCACGCGCCAGTATTTTATCTAAAGCGTTTGGCAAAGTCGTTCCTTATGTGGGCACCACAGGCATCTACTATGAAACGGTCGAGCCCAATCAGGTCGTGGTCAGTCTAAACAATACTAAAGCGGTACAGAATCATATCGGCTCCGTCCACGCAGTCGCCATTACTTTGCTTGCTGAAACAGCGACAGGCTTTATTTTGGGGTTAAACCTACCTTCTGATCGCGTACTACTGATCAAGTCATACTCGGTGAATTTTTATCGTCCCATTAAAAAAGGTCAAATAGCTGCGGTGGCTACCTTATCTGATGAGCAGCGTTTAGAGATCCTAAACACACCAAAGGGTGAGATGATTATCCCTTGTGTCATCCATGATCGTGAGTCTGATAGTGAGCGCGACCCTATTACCGTTGAGATGACGTGGGCATGGGTGCCTAAGTCTGAGCTAGAAGCGCGCCGTCAGGGAAAAACTTCTGAAAAACCTGTTACAGAAGATAGCATTTAAGCTGCACAACAAACGACTAACGGAAAATAGTTACACAATCATGCGATACTGGTGTGAACCTCAGTAATAAGGAGACATTGATGTCCAAGTTTACCAAAAAAGTTAGTGCAAACTTATCTAAAGTGTTACTAGTAGGCGCCTGCTCATTAGGACTGGCTATCAGCGCTCATGCTGCTCCAGACAAAGCGAGCGCTAATGCTACCATAACCAAGTCTACTCCTGTTTTTCTGGGTGGTGGTGGCGAGTATCCATTCTCTAGCGCGGTGCGTGTGGGTAATACGTTATATATGTCAGGACAACTTGGCTTTAAAGACGGCAAACTGGTTGAAGGTGGTATTGAAGCAGAGACCAAGCAAGTATTAGACAATATCAACGGGGTATTGCTACAGTATGGTTATCAGAAGTCAGACCTTGTTAAGTGTATGGTCATGCTGACCGATATAAACGACTTTAACGCGTTTAATGAGGTCTATAAAGCGGAACTTGCCAAACCTTATCCCGTCCGCTCAGCGTTTGCGGTAAAAGACTTGGCAGTCGGTGCCAGTGTTGAAGTTGAATGTATCGCGGCAAAATAATAGCGATTTGCAACTTGATCATATTTAAATAGTTTCAAGATTAAATAACTGGCTTTTATAGTCAGTTATTTTTTAGATGCTATACCCATCCTATCCAAGCATTTTATATAAGCACCGTGTCATCGATGAGAGCGCTTTCTTTAGTCACTCGCAGCACCTCCTCCAAAGTTGTCCTTCCTGCGATCACTTTATGTAATCCATCAGCGCGAATAGAGGGGGTGTTTTGTCTGGCATAAGCTTCTAACTCGTACTCTGCGGTATTGCTATGAATCATCCGCCGTAACGTGTCGTCAACAGGCACAACCTCATATATGGCGGTACGTCCTTTAAAGCCAGACTGATTACATTTATCACAGCCGACTGGCTTGGGTAAGTTGATCGACTTGTCTGTCAAACCCTCAGCATCTAATGCTATTCCAATCTCAGTAAACAGTTTGGCTTGTTCAGGATCCGCTGCTTGCCATGTGTGGCAATGTGAGCAAAGCGTCCGCACCAAGCGCTGCGCAACCACACCGATCAATGACGATGACAATAAGAACGGCTCCACACCCATGTCTTGCAAACGCGTCACCGCACCAATGGCGGTATTGGTATGCAAGGTTGATAGCACCAAATGTCCAGTTAACGATGCTTGTACTGCG
>JARIEH010000022.1 GCA_029256865.1 Psychrobacter sp. | reverse complement strand
AAGCGATGGCTATCAAAGACAAGCTGGTATTTATTGATGTCATCATTGATCCTGATGAGCATGTGTATCCAATGCAAATCGCTGGACAAACAATGCGTGATATGTGGTTAGCCAAGGGGGAGCGTACCTAATGCAACAACAAAAACATCTAATTTCGGTATTGATGGAAAACGAAGCGGGGTCGTTGTCACGGTTAGTTGGTTTATTTTCTCAGCGTGGCTATAACATTGAGACCCTAAACGTCGCACCAACAGACGATCCAACTATTTCACGTCTGACGCTGACGACTATTACGTCACCTGAAAAAATTGAGCAAATTACCAAGCAGCTGCATAAATTGATTGAAGTGGTTAAAGTACTCAATTTGTCCGATAGCGTACACGTTGAGCGCGAATTGATGCTCATTAAAGTCCGCGCCAATGGTGGCGTTCGTGAAGAGCTTAAGCGTAGTGCTGATATCTTCCGTGCTCAAATTGTTGATGTGACTGCCAACCTATATACCATTCAAATCGTTGGTGATACTGCCAAGCTTGATGGTTTTATTGATGTGATTGGTCGTGAGCGTATTTTAGAAGTAGTGCGTTCAGGTGTTATTGGTATCGCTCGCGGTGAGAAGACTCTAAGCGTATAAAAAGCTATATAATAGCGAGCTTATCTCTCATTAGCCGTGACACGATTAGAACTATTATTAATCTGATTTTTTAAACTTAAACGATGCTTATAATCACAAGTTATTTTAATAAAATGGCTGTGATATAAGCGCTTACAAACCATGGCTCACCCATGATGAAGGAAAAGGACTCTACCTATGAATGTTTATTATGATAAAGACTGCGATCTATCTATCATCCAAGGCAAAAAAGTTGCCATTATTGGCTACGGTTCACAAGGTCATGCGCATGCGCTAAACTTACAAGACTCTGGTGTAGACGTGACGGTTGGTCTACGTGCTAACTCAGGTTCATGGAAAAAAGCTGAAAATGCTGGCCTAAAAGTTTCTGAAGTGGAAGATGCGGTAAAAGCAGCTGATATCGTCATGATTCTGACCCCTGATGAGTTCCAAAAAGAGCTTTACAATAACGAGATTGAGCCAAATATCAAAGAGGGTGCAACGCTTGCTTTTGCTCATGGTTTTGCTATTCACTATAACCAAGTAGTACCACGTAGCGATCTTGACGTCATTATGGTAGCACCAAAAGCGCCAGGTCATACCGTACGTTCTGAGTTTACTAAAGGCGGTGGTATCCCTGACCTTATCGCAATCTATCAAGATGCATCAGGTCAAGCGAAGCAAGTGGCATTATCTTACGCTGCGGGTGTTGGTGGTGGTCGTTCTGGTATCATTGAAACAACATTTAAAGATGAAACTGAAACGGACTTATTCGGTGAGCAAGCCGTACTATGTGGCGGTGCTGTTGAACTAGTAAAAATGGGCTTTGAGACCCTAACTGAAGCCGGCTATGCACCAGAAATGGCATACTTTGAGTGCTTGCATGAACTTAAGCTTATCGTTGACTTGATGTATGAAGGCGGTATCGCTGACATGAACTACTCAATCAGTAACAACGCTGAATATGGTGAGTATGTGACTGGTACTGAAGTCATTAATGAGCAATCACGTGAAGCCATGCGTAATGCACTAAAACGCATTCAATCTGGTGAGTATGCGAAGATGTTCATCAGTGAAGGTGCAACCAATTATCCATCTATGACTGCACGTCGTCGTAACAATGCTGAGCACCAAATTGAAATTACTGGTGCTAAGCTACGTGGTATGATGCCTTGGATTGGTGGCAACAAAATCATCGATAAAGAAAAGAACTAATTTAGCACTTAAGTGATAAATAGTTATATCGTACATTTAATATGAATAAGTGCCCATGTTATCTCGATAACATGGGTTTTTCATTGCTTAATGTTTTGGCTCTCTAAATTAAACAATCGTACTATAGTGAGCTTGAAAATCGGTGACAGTTACTCAACATATGTAAATCAAATATATTTTGGTTAGTCAATAATTTTCATACATATAGTAGGGGTATTTCCTACCAATACTAGGTAGGTTCTGTCCTTCATTCTTCTTAATTTATAATAGGTTGTTTGTTTTGCAAATATATTTTCCAGACTGGCTAACGGCGCAAGTCGCATATCTTGCCTTTAGTGCTGTGGTGGCTGTTTTGATTTGGATAGAAGGTGAAATGCTTAAGCATACCAATGGCAAGCTGCCGAAATCACCTTTATTTAAGATCAGCTCCTTACTAGATACATCGTGGTTTTTTGTCTCTGTCATTATGCTGTACGTAATTGATCTAACCCCACTAGCGACTGCTGTACCAGCGGCCTATGGTCTTTATACTATGTTTGGTTGGATCTATGGTACACGGCTACTTAGGAAGAAAGGGATACCTGATTCCCCTGAAGACTTGGTTATCCCAGCTAAATATATTGCCTATAGTCAGTCGTTTGCTTTAATATTCTTTGCCTTATGTTTATTAGTGTTAGCATCGCCATGGTTACCTCTGCTAAACTAAAGTATTCATGAGATTTAGGGTTTTATTTAGCAAATGCATTGTATGATTGAATGTGTTTTACTTAAGATCAGTAGCCAGTTTTCTCACAAAATTGTTCAATTATTCATATAGATAGGTTGTGGTGTAAGTTTTAAGAAATTTACAAAACTCTATAATTTAGTCTACTATTGATTATAAAAGGTGCTATACTATATTTGTACTCATGGGCTTATAGACTTAAATAGTGAATTACCTCTAAGGTTTATAATCTATTTAATCTGAGCACATGCTCAAGGTTTCATTGAGTATTTGTCAATTAATCGGCGAAGGCATACGTCTCGCCAACAGTTAAAGAGTTAGGAAAAATTATGTCAGATAAAGTTGAAGGCACTGTAAAGTGGTTTAATGAAGCTAAAGGTTTTGGTTTTA
>JARIEH010000294.1 GCA_029256865.1 Psychrobacter sp. | reverse complement strand
GGGTAGCACTGAACGGCAGGATCAATACCAGCGCTATCATCAGTCAGGCACACCATCTGAAAGTCGAGGGTTAAATTTCTGCTGACCATATTATATAAGCGATTGACATATTCTGGACCGTACTTATCGCCCCACTTCATACAAATAATATAACGTTGTTCAGCCGTACCAGCGTTGGTAGAGACTTCTTGCTCTGTCACTAGCGATTGAGTTCGATCAGTTGTCATAATAGACTCTTATTGATATCAAAGATGGGCAAAGAATGGTGATAATTTTGGCATAAACCATATTTACTGGACACCTAAGTATTTGTATTAAGTGTCTTTAAGGTTTTTACTATGATTGGTTAATGTATCGCTATTAGCTTGGCCACTCACTCCATCAATAGCGCGCTTGGTAGCAATAAATTCTGCTAGGGCCATCTTATCAGCACGATAAGGGTCTTCTATCATAGGCACGTATTTAAAGCGCCTATAGCCCCACATATAATGGCTATAGTTGTCATTAATCATCTTTTCCATTGCTTGATTGAGTGCATGAGCGGCTGTCACTGCGTTACGTTCATATAAGTCTGGCTCATCAAGCCTATAACAATGAATATCAAATCCGCGACCATCATCACGACGAATGCAAGAGAGTCCGACTAAGGCGCACTTGGTTCTGCTAGCGAGTTTTGAGGCTAGAGTGCTGGTCAAAGTGTCAATACCGAAAAACGGCACTACTACGCCACCGGAAGGGTCAGGCACGTGATCGGGCAAGATGATACTGAATCCACCTTGTTTTAAGGTTTTAAATATTGCCTTGACACCACTGCCATCTGTCGGTACTAACGTTGCATTAAGACGCGAACGACCTTGCAGGACAAAGTCATTGGTGATGTCGCCTTTGACAGGCTTATACATAATGGTTGGGGCACCAAACTGATTGAGCCACGCGTTCATCATCTCCCACGTACCCAAGTGCGGTACGATAGCAAGCATACCATTGGGGTCATTGAGTCCCTCAAGCAGAATGTCTTTATTATAGACATCGCGGATTTGCGCGATGCTCCATTCTGGTGACATGGCCCAGCTTTTGATTGATTCAACACTGCTAAGACATTGATGAAGAATGATGTCTTTAGTTAAAGCTTGTTTTTTGGAATCAGATAATGCAGGAGCAACCAGCGACAAGTTGATGTTGATAGTACGAGTAAGGCTGGCGTTAGGTAAGCGTATTATGACATAGGCAACAAAACGCGCCAAAACCTGTAAAACAGATAGTGGCACGTATTTGAATACCTGATAAGGGTTCATAACTTTTCACAGCGTAATAGTTGGCGATGCAGCCTCTCATAAACTGAGAGGTTGCAGGACAAAAGATAACGCTGTAAAAAGAAACTGTGCATTATCAGACCAATTATTGGGCAGGCTTGCTGGTGTCAGCTTGAACTTTTTCACGCACCCGAATGCCAAGCTCACGCAGCTGCTTACTATCAACTGCGGCAGGGGCTTGGGTCAATGGGCACTCAGCCGTTTTGGTTTTTGGGAAGGCGATGACATCACGGATAGAATCCGCGCCAACCATCAGCATAATCAGACGATCCAAACCAAACGCGAGACCACCATGCGGCGGCGCACCGAATTTGAGCGCATCAAGTAGGAAGCTGAATTTATCTTCTGCTTCTTGCTCGTCAATACCAAGTGCTTCAAACACTGCCTTTTGCATCTCAAGCGTGTTGATACGTAAGCTACCACCACCAACTTCAGTACCGTTTAATACCATGTCGTAAGCGACAGAAAGCGCAGTCGCTGGGCTGTTTTTTAACTCATCCACTGAGCCTTTTGGCTTAGTAAATGGATGGTGCATTGAGGTCCACTTACCATCGTCAGTTTCTTCAAACATTGGGAAGTCGGTGACCCATAACGGTGCCCATGCGCAAGTGGTCATTTCAAGATCTAGACCAATCTTCACACGTAGTGCACCAATGGCATCATTGACGACACTGGCTTTATCTGCACCAAAGAAGATAATGTCGCCATCTTGGGCACCAGTGCGCTCAACCAAGCTGATCAATACATCATCTGTCATGTTTTTGATAATTGGCGATTGCAAGCCAGATTCTTTATCGACACCATTATTAAGGTTGCTGGCATCGTTGACTTTGATATAAGCCAAACCACGCGCACCATAAATACTCACATATTTGGTATATTCGTCGATTTGTCTGCGGGTAAGTGCTGCACCATTAGGAATACGCAGCGCCGCCACGCGACCTTTTGGGTCGTTGGCTGGGCCAGAGAAGACTTTGAAGTCAACACTCTGCATGAGATCCGCAACGTCGACCAGTTTCAGTGGAATACGTAGATCAGGTTTGTCTGAAGCATAGTCACGCATGGCATTGCTATAGGTCATACGTGGAAAGTCGGCAAGCTCCACATCCATCATGGTTTTGAATAAATGCTTGATGAGACCTTCGTTGATGTTCATGATTTCTTCTTCATCTAAGAAAGAAGTCTCAATATCCACCTGGGTAAACTCTGGCTGACGATCAGCTCGTAAATCTTCATCACGGAAGCACTTAGCGATTTGATAGTAGCGATCAAAACCAGATACCATCAATAGCTGCTTAAATAACTGTGGCGACTGCGGCAGAGCAAAGAAGTTGCCTGGACGTGTACGTGACGGCACAAGATAGTCACGAGCACCTTCAGGAGTTGCACGAGTCAAGATAGGAGTCTCAACATCTAAGAAACCGTGGTCATCTAAATAACGACGAATGGCTGAAGTTGCTTTGGCGCGGAATACCATACGCTCTTGCATCTGTGGACGGCGCATATCAAGGTAA
Source organism: Psychrobacter sp. (assembly GCA_029256865.1). The sequence goes on along the minus strand of JARIEH010000294.1, from coordinate 800 downwards.
CGATACTTCAGGCGCAAATCTTCTGATACGGTAGTGTTTTCATCGTTAAGCGGGAATGGCGGAGTATTAGACTTTGCCAATATTTCGATTTCTTTGCCCAATAGCTCGATTTGACCGCTGGTCATATTGGGGTTTTCGGTGCCTTCATAACGGCGACGAACGCGGCCAGTGATTTTGAGTACGTACTCAGGACGTGCTGCATCGGCAGTTGCAAAAGCTTCGGGAGTATCAGGATCGATGACGACTTGCAGGATGCCTGCACGATCACGCATGTCTAAGAAAATTACGCCACCATGATCGCGGCGGCGATGTACCCAACCGACGATGGTGATGGTTTGTTCTATAAAGCTCTCGGTGACGGCTCCGCAATATTCGTCTCGGTATTTGCCATGCGTCATAGTACTTTGCGTCATAATATTAGTTATCCAGTTGTCAGCCCAGTTCGATGTACAATAATGCAGCCAGCACTATTCAATTTCAACTATTGCTATGTTTTGTAGTGTGCTCAAGGCAAACCATTATGGCATCAGAACCAATAGGGCAGACTTGAGCGTTTATCAGTTGACAAATATTGTCTTAAGTGGCGCTGCTATTTTTATGTATTGTCTCTTGTGTCGATGTGATTTAAAGAGGTCATTAACAAATAGCAAATAAGACGCGATCAAGACAAAACCTCGTCGCGTTGGCTGCATAGAAATAGATGTAAACGCATATTATGCCTAATCTGCCATTTTTATACAACTCTGCTTGTGCAATCCTGTGACATTCGGTTAAGTGAGATAAGCTGATAACGCTATGGC
>JARIEH010000174.1 GCA_029256865.1 Psychrobacter sp. | reverse complement strand
GCCTAGACAGCTCAAGCGCCTTGGCGATGCACGCCTTCGGTCTAACGCCACCTAAATCCATCAATCGTCAGCGTGTCGAGCGCATGATTGGCGATGACAATCTGGATGATTTGATGGAAGAGGTGGTGGAAAACTACCACTCCATCGAGGGTGATTATGGCGTCGTTATTTGTGAAGGTTTGGTATCAACCACAGAAGCCTCTTACGCCTCACAAATCAACCGTGCCATCGCTCATGCCTTAGATGCCAAAATTATTTTTGTCAGCACCGTCGATACCAGTAAGCCTGCTCATCTCGCTGATAAATTAGATGTGCATGCCCGTGAGTATGGTGGCATGGTCTCTGATCGCACCTTGGGTTGTATCTTGATGCGGGTGAATATACCAAACACCTTCGACAATCAACCAGTCGCCCCTGGTGAAGCGGTTGTCAGCTTGGATGAAGGATTCTTGCAAGAAGTCCAGCGTCTATCACCATATTTTGATACCGATCAGTTCCGCCTGATTGGTGTGGTGCCTTTTAGCGACTCTTTATCCGTACCTCGTACTTGGGATATCGCTGCTGAACTTGACGCCACTTGGATTAATGTTGGTGAAGCCAAAACACGCCGTATTAATAATATCAGCCTGACCGCTCGCTCAGTGACACGCGTAGATGAAGTCTTCAAACGTGGCACCCTTATCGTAGTACCTGGTGATCGTGATGAGTTACTGTTGGCTGCCGCACTCGCCTGTATTAATGGCGTACCACTGGCAGGCTTGGTATTGACTGGCGGCGTGTCACCAAACGCCACTGTCGCCGCATTATGGCAATCAGCATTGAAGACTGGCATCCCTGTGATGAGTGTCAAATCTGACAGCTTTGAGACCGTACAGAGCCTTTTACAGATGAGCTCTGAGATTCCAAGTGATGACACTGAGCGTGCAGTAGAAGTCACACGCTATGTGGCAGCGCATTTAGATTTGGGTTGGATTAAAGAGCAATTCATCGGTGATCATAAACCGCGCTTATCGCCAGCAGCATTTCGTCATCAGGTGGTCAAAAAAGCGCAACATGCCAAAAAGCGGGTGGTACTGCCAGAAGGCTCTGAACCACGTACGGTAGAAGCTGCTTGTATCTGTCAAAGCCGTGGTATCGCTAATTGCGTCCTAATCGCCAAGCGCGAAGAGGTGGAACAGGTCGCCAAAAACCGCAACCTTATCTTGCCAGAAGGGCTGGAAATCATCGATCCTGCTAGCCTAGATATGAGTAAATATATCGCTGCTGTCGTCGAGCGTCGTAAAGGGAAAACCACGCCAGAAATGGCGGCTGAACAGCTTGAAGATACCGTGTTCTTAGGTACCATCATGCTGCAGATGGATGAGGTTGATGGCCTGGTTTCTGGTGCGATACATACCACTGCCAACACCGTACGCCCTGCATTTCAGTTGATTAAGACAGCACCGCAATATTCATTGGTATCGTCGATCTTTTTTATGCTGCTACCTGAGCAAGTGGTGGTCTATGGTGACTGTGCCATTAACCCAAACCCTAATGCTGAAGAGCTGGCTGAGATTGCTATCCAGTCTGCTGAGTCGGCTGCAGCCTTTGGTATTGAACCAAAAGTTGCGATGATCAGCTACTCAACAGGCGCCTCAGGTACCGGTGCAGATGTCGAAAAAGTCATCAAAGCCACACAAATAGTCCGTGAGCGTGCCCCTCATCTGGCCGTCGATGGTCCGCTACAGTATGATGCGGCATCCGTAATGAGCGTCGGCAAACAAAAAGCGCCAGACTCGCTTGTTGCGGGTCAAGCCAACGTATTTATCTTCCCAGATCTGAATACCGGTAATACCACTTATAAAGCGGTACAGCGTAGCGCCAACGTCGTCAGTGTTGGGCCTATGCTGCAAGGTCTAAACAAACCCGTCAACGATCTATCACGTGGTGCGTTGGTTGATGACATCATCTACACCATCGCTCTGACCGCCATCCAAGCTTATAGTGATGAGGTTTAGTAGGGTGTAGGGTTTAACTGCAAATCTCTATTTAACTCAAAAACGTTGCTGTATATAGCCGACTGTCATCCTGATGGTCGGCTTTTTCGTGTTGGTGGTTTTTTAGATGGCTATTGAATTTGTGTACTTCTCATCGCCCACGCTCTACAATATAATGGATTAATCCCCTATTCTATTATGCCCACTTGTCTATGTCAGATTTCCACTCTAATAAAAATATCGACAAAAAACCTGACTCCGCTATCCGTGCGTATCTTGGTGGCTCTTTTGATCCCGTACATTGCGGTCATCTACAAATGGCGATGTCTGTTTATCAATATTTATTACCGATAGCTCAGCGGCAACAACGCCAACTACACGTGTCATTATTACCCAATAGCCGCTCTCCTTTTAAAGACCGTAGCACCAATCCTGAGCACCGCTTAGCAATGTTAAAGTTGGCCACAAAAGACACACCTCTACAGATTAGCGAGCTTGAGCTGTGGCAAACCCCGCCCGTATATACTATCGATAGCGTACAGACGCTGCGCACGCGCTACCCTGATGACAGTTTGATATTTATTATGGGGATGGATAGTGCGCGGACGTTGGCAAAATGGAAAGAGGGTCTACGGCTGACTGACTATGTGCACCTCTGGGTTTTTAACCGTATAGAAAATATGGATCTATCACCTACTCTCTCAGCACAAAGCCTAGCAACACATAAACAATACGACGCCGCAGGCACTCTGTCTGTCCGAGATATCAGGACTCTATGCAGCAAGCTTCCTTCGCAGCTACAATCCCAAGTCACCGAGTCAGTGCTAGACTTAGTGCAGCCATTCAGCTATTCTGCTCAAAACCGTACACTCTTGAAAAGCAGCGCTCAAGGACGCATTTATATAGATCAGCGTCAAGTCAGCGCCATATCGAGTACTGACATACGCAAACAGCTACAAATGCCTGCTACCAAGGCCGATATCGAGCCAAATCATGTAAGCACCTTACTAAATCCTGCTGTTTATCAATATATTATCGCCCATCAGCTATATTCTGTGACTCAATTCCGTTAAAATCACCTTATCTTTGTCATTGCGCATCAGCGTCTTATAGCCGACTTGCTAGCAATCGCTTATTAGATACTGCCAAATGACTATTTATTACTTTTTATTACTTTATTTTTAATGACGACTTATTTCATCATTATTAATGACAACGATCCAAGAGACCAAAATTTATGATCAAAACCATGACGAACGAACGCTTAGAAGACTGCTTAACCCTAGTTAAAAGCGCTTTAGAAGATATGAAAGCCAAAAAAATCACCGTACTGGATGTAGAAGAATTGACGGACGTGATGGAACGTATCGTCATCGCCGACGGCACTTCTAAGCGTCACGTACGCGCCCTTGCTGACAGTGTCGGCGCTGCAGCCAAAGAAGCTGGCTTTATGCCACTTGGCCGTGAAGGCGGTATTGACTCTGACTGGACCTTGATTGACTTGGGTGCTGTCGTCGTACACATGATGACACCACAAGCGCGCGAGTTCTACGATCTTGAAGGCCTATGGTCTTCGCCTGAGAGCCTAGCTGAGCTGGTCGCCACGCCGCGTGAAAAGAAAGCGGGTCGCCGTAACTAAGATGGCTCATTAAAATATACGGTTAAAGCAAAAGACCAGATGAGTATTCTGGTCTTTTTTTGCTTAAATATTAAGGCGTGTCCTCATCTTGAAAATGGTGATAAAAATAAGATAAATGGTAGCCAAATAAGAAAAATAGTACAGATAATATCAAGATATTAGCAAGCTGCTTGGCAAAATTTAGCCATTTTTAACCCATTTAGAATTTATCGTGCAGATTGAGGACATGCCCTCCCTAGTCAGCATAAACAACAAAACAAGCTGAAAGCCGCTCATGATTGCGCTAAGATAGCGCTATTACCATATTTGTTTGTTATTTAGGAAGAGCAATGAGCATAGCATCCAGCACCTTTACAACAGAACCTATCAATAAAGACTTCAATACCACCCTGCCCCTACATATCGCCAACTTAGTCTGCGTGCGTGCTGGCAAGGCCATGCCATTCGCCCGTGAAGAAATGAGCGCCATTGATAAAGCGCCAATCAATGCCCCTGTCGCCGTCAATTTTATGGGCTTGACCACCGATGAACAAGCCGATCGCAAACATCATGGTGGGCCTTTAAAAGCGGTGCATCAACTAGCCACAGCGACTTACGCTAAGATTAATGCAGAGTTTGATCTAAAGGTACGTATCGGCACTTTGGGAGAGAACCTAACGACCGAAGCGATAGATGGATTGCCTGAAATGGATGAATCGACGGTTTGTATTGGTGATGTCTTTGAATACGGGAAGCGGTATGGTGAAGACAAAATTAATGATGGCGACAATCCTGAAAATAACACTGTACACCTACGCATCGTACAACCGCGCCGTCCCTGTTATAAAATCAATGATCAAATCGGCCAATTTACCAAAGTACCAAACATCGCCGCTTGGGTGAGCAAGCAAGGTATCGCAGGTTGGTACTTTCAGGTGGTACGTGATGGCATGATTGACGCGGGTTTACCTGTCTATTTAATTGAGCGCCCTTATCCTTTTGCGACACTTGAAAAACTGTGGCAACTGTCAAACTCAAAAGAGAAGTTTGCTCTCGATGTGATTGAGCCATGGCTCGCAATTGAGTGTTTGGAGGACAGTTGGCAAACGGTTTTGGCAAAGAAAATTCGCCAAGAATAAACAATCTTTAAAAAATACCTCAATATCATCTAATATTAATATCAGGTAAAGGTAGGTGTCGAGCATACCTTTATTAACACTGAGCATTTCATGGCAAAAAACATTCCCTCTTTAGCACTGGCATCTGTATTAACATCATTCTTGACACTACCACTCATTGGCTGTGTCGCCACCTCAGAGCCACACTATATTATCGACAGCAAAACCTACCAATCCCAAGGCAAAAGTGAGCGGATCAAGACCATCGTCCTGCACTATACGGTCTCAGATAATGATCGATCTATAAAAACATTGACCACGGGTCAGGTCAGCGCCCATTATCTGATTTTATCCAACGATGACGATAAAATTTATAACCTAGTACCTGAAAGCGAACGCGCTTGGCATGCTGGCGCGGGTGGTTTTGCGGGCAGAACGATACTCAACGATACTTCTATCGGCATCGAGATTGTCAATAGCGGCATTAAGCCTGAATATCGTGACGCCTTAAAAAACGGCGCGCTCGACTACCATCCTTATGAGCACTATGTCGCATTTGATGAGTTGCAGATTAAAAAAGTCGCACAATTGGTGCAAGATTTGGCAGCGAGATATGACATCTCACCAAAGAATATCATCGGTCATGCGGATATGGCACCCTCGCGTAAAATCGACCCTGGTGCCAAGTTCCCTTGGCAGCGGCTATATAAAGAGTATGGCATCGGCGCTTGGTATGATGAATTTGATAAGCAATTCTTTATGAATCAAGAGGAGTTTGCAGCGGCAACGATACTTGAAATTAAGCAAGCCTTTCGTGATTATGGCTATCAAATCAATGACAACGCTGAGTGGGATAAAGCCAGTCGCAATGT
>JARIEH010000248.1 GCA_029256865.1 Psychrobacter sp. | reverse complement strand
ATATGCGTACAGATTCTTTCCAGCAAATCTTAGAAGACCTAAATAGCTCATCAGCTGATGTGGAAGCATCTGCTCTAATTTCAAACGATGGTCTTATGATTGCATCAGCCCTACCGACAGGCGTTGATGAAGATCGCGTTGGTGCCATGTCAGCAGCATTATTATCATTAGGTGATCGCGCAGGTCGTGAGTTAGCACGTGGTGGTATCGACCGTATTATGATCCAAGGCGAGAAAGGCTATGTCATCATGACATCATCAGGAGATGAGGCGGTACTTACTATTATGGCAAAGCCAAATGCCAAACTTGGTTTGATATTTTTGGATATTAAACGCGCCTCAGAAGCCCTAGCAAAACTTATCTAATCCATTGATTTGGAAGGTTGTCGATAATCTGACTTACCACTTTATGGTTACTTGCTATGGCCTGATTATTATAATTTGATGGCTAGCGCTTGGTTTTCATAACTTGATAAAAGCACTTTAAATAGCATTAATCACATCCTCGACAACCACCAAACTGGCTTTTTAACCACTATGAATGTAACGATAAATTAAGGAGATTACGATGGATTCTCCAATCCCTGATGCACTGAAACCTGATATGCCCGCTGAGCAGATCACCTTGACCTATCATGACGGTACTTCACGTACGGTATATGATACTGGTATCGAACGCCCTTACCCTGACGGTAAGCTGATTGTGTCACGTACCGATCTAAATGGTATTTTGACCCATGTCAATGATGCGTTTGTCGACATTAGCGGTTATGAGGTCGATGAATTGATTGGCAAGCAGCATTATATTTTGCGCCATCCTGACATGCCAAAAGCGGCCTACAAAGACTTGTGGTCGACCGCTGCTGCTGGGAAAAAATGGCATGGCTATGTTAAAAATTTATGCAAAGATGGCAGTCATTACTGGGTTTATGCCACTGTAGTGCCTAATGTTCGTCGCGGCGAAACAGTGGGTTATACATCTGTACGTCGTAAGCCATCACGCAGCAAAATCGAAGCCGCACAGGCTCAGTATGCTGAAATGAAACAAAATGAGGTAGGTTAAATCATGACGACACACAATATGTTAATCGCCCCTGATTTTTCGCCTGATCGTTTTGCAGGCTGGCACATGTTTAATATCTTGATTCAAAAACGCGCCAATCTAAATATGCACCTAAATATCCCTGCCTCGCATGCTGAACAAGAAGCCATTATCAACCAAGGCGATATTCAGGTTATTTATGCTAACCCATTTGATGCAGCAACGCTCATTCGTGAGCAAGGCTACCGAGCAGTCGCACGCCCTATCGGCAAGTCTGACGAGATGGTCATTGCCGCAGCGGCCAGTAGCGAAATTAACAGCTTAGAAGATATCAAAGCGGGTGCGACCGTTGCCATGGCAGACAACCGCGATGTCAAGCTGATTGGTTTACGCTTACTAGAAGCCGTTGATATAGAAGAGACTGACCTGAACTGGGATATTACTGAAACCTATCAAGCTGCGGCTCGCAAAGTCATCAAGGGTGATGCTCAAGCAGCTTTCTTTTTGGCTGAGATTTATCACAGCTTTTCACGCTTGACCAAAACTCAGCTATCGGTGCTTATTGAAAGTGATCTGGCTGATATTAGCCATGTGTTACTTATCAAAGACGGGTTTCCTGACACAGAAATTTTGATGGATGCGATTCTTAATTTGCATAATGATGACGATGGTAAAGAAACATTGGCCGAACTCGGTATGCATCAAGGGTTTGAGGCAATGAGTGAAGAAGATGCTGAGTTTATGATAGATTTGATGCAAACGTTGCTTGACTAGCCGTTCATTGGTCTCTTTTTTTACCTTATTTATTTAGGTCATATCCTGTGGTCACTTGGTGACCGCTATAATTATATCAACTATTCTAATAATCATAGCAGTGAGAACAACAGTGATATGACCTAAAGGACACTATTATGTCTGATATAGACCTGATCAAAGAAAATGAGAGGGAAGCGCGCCGAGTATTTCGCTACTATTCGCGTAAGATTTTTTCGGCCCCCAACAACCGCTATTACCACGAACAGCGTATCAATGCTGCCTTACTACTTAATGAAAAAGAGCCTTTACAAGGGGCAGTCGCTGACTTTTTCTTTGGTTGTTGGTACGACATACCTTATGATGTTGAGGATATATTTGTCCAAATCCAAGGTCGCCTGCATCCACAAATCGAGCAAGCTTTTCATAATTGTATTAATAAGCTTGACTACATCAGACACAGCAGCGAGTTTGCGACGCGTTGGAGCGTATTAGTCACACCTTCGCTCAACGTACAAACTCATCGTCTACGTATCAGTAGCGATGATGCTAAAGATATTGCCAAAAATATTACCAACGAGCTGATGACAGCGCGTGATGCAGGCAACTGGAATAGCATCGAACAAGTTGAGCGTGAGTTTTTTGCTCATTGTTTGGCCTGTAATGATCGTCTGGCCTTTTCTATTGTATGGTTTCGCTTAGGCAAAAGTGATTGGCAATTCGATGAGCGCTGGAGTGCCTGTCAACGACAGCTAGAACAGAATGACACTAAATCCAAATTAGAAAGTGAGTCAACAAGCTCAAATCAAGAAATTGATGCATAACGTCTAGGGTTTGAGCGGTTAGACGATTGCAAACCATTATTCTTCCATACTGTTAATAAGGTAGCTTTCATGTCCACTTATGATAAGACGCAAAAAAGTTATATTACCCTGACTCCTGCTGGCGTGTTTGAAGCTTTTTCCCAAAGTGAACCAACCGATAGGCAGCTAGCACTACAAGCATTACTGTCAGGTCGTGAGACCCTTCTCGTAGCAGAATGGTTGGATGTCTACTCGGAGCTTTGGTTAGAGAGTTTCGTTGAGCAAGGTTTTATTGAAAAGCTGTCCACTTTCTTGCCTGCCCCTAACTTACCACTTGATCAATTTTTACCTTACGTCGTCGCAAGTTTATCAGGTAAACGCCGTGCGGCTATTGCTTCAGATGAAGGGTTTTGCTTAGCACGTATTGGTTATAGTCAAGAAGAGGCCGACATGCTCAGTGTGGCGGCAGCAGATTTTTCGGGCTTTATGCTGCGTCAAAAGCAGCGCGGTTGGGCAATTGAAAGCCAAGCCATATCCTTTTTTCAGCAGGTCGACCTTCTCATTCCTGAAACCAGCTTTGTGTTCTTATGGATTGACGGTGGTGGCTATGCTCTCATTATCGATGGAGAGCCACTGACCAACAATCGTGCCTTTGTCGAATTAATCTGGGGTATCAAGACTTCTGGACTCAGGTTCAATAATTAAGTGCCCTATTCCGCACAGATCTTGTATAAAAAATTGAAACACTCGTGCCTCTATAAAACTAGGACGTATCACACATTAGATTCTAAAGATGAAAATGCTTGGGTTGATGACCCGTCCTAGATGCCCTTATACTCCTCCTAATCTCTTCATACCGTCCGCTTCACATCTATCCCCTCTACAGCCATAAATATCCTATGCTATAAACAGCACTCTCCGCCGTACTTTTAATGATAATACCCTACTAAGTAACAATAACTCATCGTACTATCAGGCATACTAATATCAAGCTCATTTATCTATTTTGCAAACTTATAACCTACCTTTACTCTAACTCCTGATAGTGGCAACCTTTGCCAAACCTTGCACTCTTGCTTATTTTTGAGGATGTTTTATGACTTCGCTGACGACTGTACGCGTGCGTTATCAAACGATTGAAATTGGCAATACCGACATTCATATTTGCACCTTACGTGATAACCAACAATTCAGTGACCCTAATGATGAGGCATTAAAGT
>JARIEH010000302.1 GCA_029256865.1 Psychrobacter sp. | reverse complement strand
CTGAGATTTATACTGTTGCAGGCATCTCTTCTGTATACAAAATCTTTAAGATAGAAAAAAGACATAGAGACATTCATGCAATACTACAACATGGTATTATTCAGCCACACTGGCTGAGTCAAGCAGGGATGGCTTATGTTGGATTAAAACCCACTGCGCCAATGTTCAGAACTTAAAAAAACTGGTGTGGTCTAATCTTTAATGGCTATTGAGTAGCCACACCAATCTGTAAGCCATAACTTCCCGAGTTCGTTAGGCCAACAGCATTTGGGTTTATATTTAGTCTAGCACCCACACCAAGCCAACAATAAGTTTCTGAGCCCCCTCCAATCCTGAAAAACTGACCATTACCAGGGTTGGTATGATATAACTCGACACTAGCGGTCAATTGTCCTGTACCAACAATGGGCGCAAGCTTTACGTCGTTAAATGTACCAATGCTTAGATCAACGCCCTGTGTGAAGGTAGGTAATTGTGTAGGGCCAGCGAAAGTGAACCTATTAGGATTGGATCTTAGATAGTTTTTCATCCTCATGTACTCAGCAGGACAGTTAGTATCATTGCTAATCCTTGTATAGAAATTAAATAAGCTTTGTTTATTGTATCGTCCACCCGTATTTGGAAACTTTCTTGTGAGTGTATTTAACGGTAGACCTGTAACAGAAAAACCAGACAGATTGACACTAGCGCCCATAGGAAAAGCCTGTACAGTATTACCTTTTGAGATGGCTCGACTGCCACCTGTGAGTAACTCCGTCTCGGTTGGTACGTAGTTTAGTTGGGCAGCTGTAAAATCCTGCTTGCAGAAAAATATGGTCTTGTCGCCAGAAACGCCTATATTTAGTGCCTCAACATTAAAACCAGCCTCATTAGCTACGGGACACATCGCAAATGCTGACTGCCCAACAAGTCCAGCTATTGCCACTAAGCCAAACTTCAGTAGCCATTTAATAGAATGAGTGGTTGCAGGAATTTTGGACATAATGACCTCTGTTTTTACATTTCATTGTTTAAAAACGACTGCTAAACATAATTATCACAAGCAGTTTTTAAAAATAACAACGAATCATTGACTAGTGTAAAGATAGTTGCTGACTAAAGTGTGCCTACTGATGTAATAGCTCAGGCATTAACTCAATCCCTATCACAAAATCATCGGTAATTTTAGCAGACTGTGCTTGGTAGCCTTTAGCTTTTAGTATATAAGTATGGGGCGCTAAACCAAACGCTTGAAAATAACCATAGCTGCCCGTCGTGACACTTTGAATCAATTCATCTTGTTGATAAATATCAATCACCACACCTTCTTCTGCAGTCGCAAGCTTGCCTGATACACCGTAGGTTTTCTCTAACTTTATCGGCACCGAAGTAGGCGCGTAGTTGCTGACCCGTATACGCGGTGTTTGCAACTCACTTGCACTGTACTCTATGGGCAGATTTTTGGCATCCATCACTAAGGTATAATCGCCCGCCTTAATATTGCTAATCAAGTATTGGCTATGGCTTGCCTGCGTGCCGATTAAGCTCGCCTGCACTTCTTGATCATCCAGCGTAAAGCGCATGGTGTCATGATCGATGGGTGAATCAATCTCGTGATTGAGATCAACGACAACACTTCCTGCTTCTTGACGTGGATAGTAGCCAAATTTTAGATTCTGTCTAGGCGGTTTAAACATATCAAAAGATAACTTGGCAAATAGATAGTTATTCTGTGTCCAAGCTGGTAGCTCGCGCTCATTGGTAAATAAACCCTCACTCACCAAATCCGTATAACGATTGCTAGATACGGCATCCACGTAGCGATGCTTATAACCGAGACTAAAACTGACGCCGTTACGGTGAGTGAGCTGCCAGTCAGCTAACCAGCCCACTTGACCATCAAACAAGCTATAACCAATACTCACTTGGTTGTCAATTAAACTTGCGCCGATAGACCCCATATCCGCACCAGCAAATAGATTGCTACTATCAAAACGATAGCTAATATCACCTTGGTAAAGTGCGCGATTTTCTTCGTGCAGCACACTAATTGATTGCCCTAAGCTGGTACTATAATCAAGCTCATGTCGCAGCGATAGCGTATCGCTGTCGTTATCACCGGATAGTCCTATGGTGTTGCGAGTGCCTGTACCGGCAGCACTATTTCTATAGATATCTCGCCAACTCAGGCGATAACCATAACGGTCATCGCGACTGTTCCAGTTTGCACCTGCATTTAGCGCGTCACTGAACCTGTGATTGATACTGGTGTAAGCATAATAGTCATCCTGCTCGTTATGCTTAACCGCCATATCATCATAGTATTGATTAAAACTAATATTGGTTTTATCGTTTGGACTGTAGTTGACCAGCAGTTGATGACGTTGGTCGTTCAATCGGTCTGATTGGTCGGAGTCTTGCCTAGTATCATCAAAATATCTGGCCTGATACTGATAGTATGCCCACAGTTTTTTGCGTTGATACTGTAGCTGCGCCTGCCACAAGTCTTGGGTAGGCGTATTTGCATAGCTTAGGTCAGCATTGGTATAAGGCGATAGGCTATAGTTTGCACCAGTATGCCAAGACAATGAGTCGTTGTCAGCTTTTGTGCTTTGTACATTGTTGTTGATACCGGCGCGCACTGCTAAGCGGTTATTAATACCATATTCAGCATAGAGATGCGCTGCAGTGCCATCCTTGTCACTGTTTCTATCATTGCTACTGAGCTGATTACCAGCCCTACCGACACCAGCTTCGATCAAGAGCTCATCAGTCGCCGCATTGGTACGACGTTTGCCAAGCACAATAGGACGAATCTCTAGGGGCTGACGGGCTAATGGATAGGCATAGATTGCTACTTCAACCAAGGTTTCTGTCAGGGATAACTGACTGACATCTAGGTTCAAAAATTCATAACGTCCATCTAGCCCAATCTGCACTCGAGCAATAGCCCGCCCACTAATACGAAGCTCTGCCACACCTCCAGCCTCACCAATACCTGTCAAGTGCTGATAATCTTGACTGGTATTCTGTAGCAAGCTGCGGCTATCTTCATCAAAATAAGATAGGTGCCGTGAGATATTTTGATTACTATATGCGATTAGCGCACCAGTAAACTCACCGCCTGCCGTCTGCGCACCTTGACCTAATGAGTTGGGCTGATTGATACCAAGGCGCATGGCAAACTGCTTGTCAGATTTTGCCCAATACAGGTTATCAATCTCCCACTCATCCCATTTTGAAGGTGAATAGGTAAATCCATTTAAAGCATTTTGCACAAAGCTGGCATCATTCGATATTTTATTGTTGCCGCTGCCTACATTACCACTGTCAATATCATAGTCATAACCGATGGCTTTGACGCCCCATACACCGCCTAATGCATAACCATATGCGCCAAGATCAGCATATATTTGACGAATTGTGGTTTGCGTATCATTACGTCCATTGTTCTCGCTGGCGCTCAGCGTACTGTTGAATGACAACCCCAACAGGCCGACGCTTTCAGGGCGGTAGTCAATGGGTAGATCTTGGGTCGTATCATTGGCTTGTGAGGCGCCTATTTGTGAAGGGCGCCAACCCATGTTTAGCATAATAGCTAAGTCTGGCTGACTGTATGTTGCGGTAATACCGAGCTTTTTTAATGTGCCAAGTGAGACATAATCCTGCCCTTGATAAGAAACCAATTCATCAGCAGACAGCTGTACATTACCAATCGGAGTACTGACCTCATAACCGCTTACCTTACGCATGTCATTGGCGCTGTCGATCGTTGGTTTATCGACAGCCGAAAAGCTGGCCTTGGTCAATTGACTTAAATCATCGATAGATACAAAATAATGATCTTTTTGCTCATCACGCTTTGCATCAGAGTCTGAGTCATAAAGAGCATCGATGCTGCCCTGCTCTTGCCCGTTAACCAAGACACCAACTAGGGTAGGCTCTAACCTGTTATTGTTTTTAACAGCAGCTTTAGCAGATGTAACAGGCGACATGATGTTGGCAGCAATATTTTGCACTTCAGCAACCGCTGAGGGGCAATAAGCTACTACACATGGTAAAGATACTAAAGTCATTAAACGTATTGATGAGTATTTTTTAATCATAAACGCCACACAAAATCCATGTTGTTGGCACAGGAATTCACATTACTAACAGTACTCAGATACTGGTATTTCCTAGGTTGATTTTGATAAATATGACCTCTAAACATTGGATCATTGAACATCAATATAAACAGGGAGTGCATAGCGCGAACCAAGCTCAAGAGTCACACCCTTACCATCAGTATCATAAGTTAGTGACTTATCTATTTGTTGTTCGATTGACAGCAGAGCCGCTCGCTTGCCTTTAGCAAAGCTCATGGGCGGACGTATGGACATACGAACCGTCTGGTAGCCCCCAGCAGGAATAGTGAATACTGTCGGATTGATGAGTGTCCACGGCTTTAACGTGCTCTCATTCGGTTCGGTGGGTTTACCTGAGGCATCTATATCGACCAAGTTTAGGCTAATTTTTTTTGGTTTACTGCCATAATTATATAGCGTTAAAGATTTATTGAGCCTGGCTAAGCTATTACCTTTAGTAAGTGACACTGTCTCATCGATACGAGCAGGTTGGATACCTAGCTGTGCAGGTGGCAGCCCTTTTTGGCGGTCATCATGGACGACCATATTGGCTTTTCCCTGATCATTCACCGAGTTATTAATAATTAGCTCAGCTTGTACAGACTGCGTGCCAGTCAATACAATAAAAGCACCAGCAATTATCAATAAAGTATCTCGAAATCTATCAGGTTGCTTTACTAAGGGTGAAGTAGGTTGAATAGATGTTGTCATCTTTTCGCCTTTATATAGAGATAGTTGCTATCAGCCAGGTTCTTTTCAGTATTCAAAGCTCAGTAGCAAGTTTCTTTAAATTTATTTTTTTAAACCCCAAACGAATAGGTCACTTAGAACTGAAGAGAAATAAAAAATGACTAATTAATACAAAAACACCAGCAATATCAGCTGGTATTTTTGTATTAAGCTGTTATTGATCTACTTAGACCAATCCGCTAATTAATTAGCAGACAGCGTCAGTAAAAATGTGTCTGTAGCGTTTGCGCTATCTGGTGCAGCTCCAGCCGCACCATGGGTATTGTATTCGCCAGCACTACCA
Source organism: Psychrobacter sp. (assembly GCA_029256865.1). The sequence goes on along the minus strand of JARIEH010000302.1, from coordinate 1,805 downwards.
GCATTAGATAAATTTAAGTCAAAAATAATGTCACCTAATACAGGTGCAAAGCCTGAAGTAATAGTCAAAGCTGCCCCACTACCAGTAGCCTTTGCATTCGCAGAAGCTAAAGCTGCATTAGAAGTGACAACAGTAGATGTACTATCAGCAATGCTGGTTAAGTTGGCATTAGGGTTGGTTAGTACAAGATTGACACCAGCAGCTTTAGATAAGTTACGTACTGCCCAAGCATCTTTCAAAGTAACAGCTATTGACGTAGGAAATGCTACTGAGCCAGCAGTATTAACAGCAGGACCATTAATAGTGTAAGAGGTCTGACCTAATTTTTCAGTTGCGGTACGAGTAGTAGGATCGCTGATTTCCCGAGCATCACTGTCGTTAGCGGCTGTGGTAGCAACTTCTTCTAAAACCAAATGTGCATCATCCCAATGATACAATACTAAAATCTCAGGTAGCGTCACACGAAAATCCGTAGAACCACTAATTGCTGCTGAAGCAAAAGAAGATAAAGATAGAGCTAGACCAGTAAAGGCTAACTTTCCGAAAATATTCATGATATAAATCCTTTATTTAAGCGCATTTTAATTTGATAGATACCAGTAATACATCTTGAAATTATCAGAAAATAAGTAAGGACATAGCTAGTACTGGTAGAGGATATGAGATATTTTTTGTAAAACAATAGCTTGATAAAGGCAAAAAAGTTTATCAAGCACTTTATTGGCTTCAATATACTTAAAAAGAAACCGTTAATCAAGAAAATAATAAGATGAACGGTGTATTAATAAAGATTAATGGTGAATTACTAACTTTTATGGACTAACGTCTTAAAACTTAGGCGTAACCATAAACACTGTTCGCTGACATATTGCACTATATACGAAGCTACTTTTGGTATTACCATATGACGCCTACTACACTAATGAGATCTCATTTTAGACCTTTGGCTTTAGCAAATAACTAAGCAATCATTATTCTGACTTATAGTTCTTAATGAACAGGCAACACTATGTTTACCACCAGCCCTTGAATATTATCTCGTCTATTATAAACACTGATCTGACCTTTATGTGCCATAATCACCGCATGGACGATGGCCAATCCCAATCCATAACCACCTGTCTGACGATGACGTGCAGAATCAAGCCGTACAAATGGCTGAAAAATACGCTCTAAATCTTTATCCACTACCCCGCCGCCTTCATCTTTTACGCTGAGTTGAATAGCAGGTATCTTATTGTCCATCTGTACCTTTACCATCTCCACAGTCACCACTGAGTCAGCTGCAGTATGCATAAAGGCATTGCGAATGACGTTCTCAAGCGCACTATGCAATTGCTCTTGATTGCCTTGCACTGTCCAAGGAGTGTCTGAAGCAGTGGTTGATGAATCTAATAATGTAGAGAGTGAAGCATTAGGCGGCTGCCATCGCCAGCGCACATTTTTATGTTGAAATTCAAAGCAGACATCTTCACCAATCTCACTAATAATCTCAGAGAGATCTACCGTTTCGCTTTCTAAGTGATCAATCGTATATTGCTGCATTTGCAGGGATTGAATATGAATGATTTGTTCAATCAGCTCATTCATCCGCGCAGATTCTTTATCGATGCGATCTAAATAGCGACTGGCGTGTGGCGCAAAGTCTCGGGTCAGCTCAGTCGCAACGTCGAGACGGGCAAGTGGCGAGCGTAGCTCATGCGAGATATCGCTTAACATCTGCTTGCGTGCCAGCTCACTGTCAGCCAGTCTTAATGATAATTTGCCCACATCCTTTGCGAGCAAACCCAGCTCGTCATCCCCAA
>JARIEH010000283.1 GCA_029256865.1 Psychrobacter sp. | reverse complement strand
TAATCGATTTGGCAGCTATTGCACCGGCATTCTTAAACTTCTTTGTCAGTATTGATCTACGCTTCTTACGTATTCTGCGTCTGTTCCGTATTCTCAAACTAACGCGCTATTTTGCCTCCATGCGTATTCTCTTAGTCGTTATTAGTAAAGAGAAAGGGTCGTTTCAAGCGGTTATATTTATCTTGATTATTATGATCGTCACAGCGTCTAGTGGTATCTATTTGGTAGAGAATCATGCACAGCCAGATGAGTTTGAGTCGATACCTAAAGCAATGTGGTGGGCAGTCGTGACGCTGACTACCGTCGGTTATGGTGATGTGACACCCATTACCAGTGCTGGTAAAATCTTAGGGGCAGTGATTACGATCTTGGGTGTAGGTTTGGCGGCACTGCCCGCAGGTATTCTAGCGACGGGTCTGGCAAACGAGCTTGCCCAACGGCGTGATGAGCTTGAGCAGCAGTTCCGTGAATTCTTAGTAGATGGCGATTTTGATTTGGTACAGAATCAGACCATGATCGATAAAATTCGTCGTGAGCTTGGACTGGACAAAGAACAGGCGCAAGATATTGTGCTACAAGTATTGCGTGAGCAAGAACTGGATCGCCGTGAAAAAGAAGTACGGCAAAAGAATTTTTGTCCTCATTGTGGGGAGTCATTAGAGTAGATTAAGACTATGTAGATTAAGACTATAATGCATAAGTGGTATTAAAGTAAAAAAGCTGGAGGTTTTAGATTTCCAGCTTTTTTTAACAACCCTAGTTAAGGTCGAACGGACGGTCGGACAGGGAGGGCACGGGCTAGTTCATGGGCGACTTCTTCTGCGCCTTTTTGTAAGTCATGGGTAGATAGAGGTAAGTTTTGTAGCGTTAAATACCAATCATCCACCTCACGTTGCAAACTAGCAACCCACACAGAATAACAGTCGCGCGGCAGTTGTTTTAAGTTAACTGTAAAAGCGCGATTGCCTTCATCATCACTCAAGTGCACTTCTCCAGACTTTACTTTTCCAAATGGCTGTCCATAATAAGAGCTCACAAATAGGCCAATCTGATTTATATGGTCTGGGATTTTGTGTAAATAAAGGCGAATCTGCTCTTGATCCAACGGTCCATCGTATAAAGCTTGCTCACCGCGGTCTTTGCCGTTTAAGCTATCGCCCTGATGACGAATAGACTCAGTCTTATCACGCAGCTGCTTAAACCAAACCATGTCGTTTATCGTACAGTTGTCATCATAAAGCACACAGGCCAGATCGATATCCATTGCGCTTTGATTTTTTTTGAAGCGCTTCATCAAGCCTTTGGGCTCGATTTTAGTAAACTCATAGTTTAAGCCAAAAGATAAAGTATCGGTGGTTAACCCCAGTGTTTTTAGAGTGTCTGACAATAGGGGTAATGAAACAGTGGAGGGCATGAGAATCCTTGTTTAGTTTTAAATTCTTCTTTTCAAGTATTTTAAGTATTGGTTATTGAAGGTTGTTTTTTAAGTGTTTTACTATGAATACCAAGGCTCTGGCAGTTGTGATGCACCTAAGCGCCGATCACTGCTGATTACTATCTTCTATCTTATTATCTTCTATCTTATTATCTTCTATCTTATTATCTTCTATCTTATTATCTTCTATCTTATTATTTTCTACCTTATTATCATCCTCTAGCGTATTATCCAATACCACTTGATAGAGTAGCTGCGGCTTGGCATCCAATAAACCCTTACCAAAGCCGCGTAGCCACCAAACCAATTGTGAAGTGAGATTGACTGTTGCGTTGACAGTCAGGGTATTATCATCATTGATAATCACCGTTTGATCTTCGCTCAGTTTGCTCTCTGTGAGGCTTTTGCCCGCTTGCGTGGTGAAATGTAATTCAATAGCGGTGTTTTTGCCATGATCAGGCAGTTGGCTTAATAGGGGATGAGTAAAGCCCATACTGCCCGCCTCTAAGTAGTTGTCCAAATGAAAGTCATCAGGTGTTTCGGCGGCGCTTTCGAGTATCTCTACACTGGCAAATCGGTGTAGGGCAAAGGTACGAATAATGAACTCTGGGTCGTCAACACGGGTTGCTAGCAAGTAAATAATGACGCCACGCTGAATAATAGCAATAGGGTTTAAAATATATTCGCTGGCTTCTGTTTTATTACTGCGGGTATAGCAGGCTTGGATTTGCAATTGATAAAAGAGGGCGTGGTAAATATTGTCTTTGCTGTCCAAATCAATATGTGGGGCGATTAATGCTTGCGTCGCAGGCTCAATACGAACGCGATCAATCCATGAATGGGTGACTTTGCTATTTTTTAGTTGACGCCTGGCCAAATCAAACCAAGGGAACAGCTCATCTAAAATAGCAGGCGGTAATAGTTGAGTCAGATTGGCTTCGACCATGTTGAAGGCGACCGCTTGTGATAAGTTCATATGCGGTAAGCTTTGTAGGGGCGCGTCCTCTTTCCAGCGCCATCCTTGTGGGTTGGCATTGTTTTTTTCGATAGGGAAGCGTTTGGCTAAGGCATTTAGGTCTCTTTGTACCGTGCGTAAGCTGACATCAAACCCTGCAAGCTTAAGCTGCTCATAGATATGGGTGGTTCCTACCCAGCGGTTGCGCTGCAGCTGAGACAATACTTGCCACTGACGCGCTGTGGTTGCGGCGCCATGACGACTGTCTGTGGTATCGGTAGTCACATTATCAGTCACATTATCAGTCTCATCGGTAGAGGGTGCAGACGGCTGTTCTGCTTGTATCTCATGAGTATTGAGAGTCGAGTTATCCGTTGCGTGAGCGTTTGGCGCAGTCATTTAAAAGTTACCTATTTCTTTTTTGCGTTGTTGTTTTTCTCTCTTATCTGCTTTTTTTTGACGTTTGGCTTTGCGTTTCTTCTTGGCTTTCTTTTTGGCTTTTTTGTCATCGATATCGTCTTCACTATCCTGATTCTCATCCCATAACATCAAACGGCGCAAAACCTTGCCAAATAACGTGTCTTTACGATAACGGCCCTTTTTATTCATCGTGTCGATGGGTAGGCCCGTCATGAGCGTAAGCGCGTCACTTAAGGTATAGACGCCATAAATATGAAAGCTACCTGAGGCAACTGCGGCAATGATGTCGTCACGTAACATCAACTGCTTGACGTTGGCCATTGGTATGACCACCCCTTGTTGCCCAGTCATGCCTTGCTCACGGCAAGCATCAAAGAAACCAGCAATCTTAGCGTTAATACCGCCAACGGCTTGTACTTCTCCCAGCTGATTCATAGAGCCAGTAATCGCCAACGCTTGATTGATAGGGACGTTTGCTAAAGCGGATAACAGCGCACAGCCTTCACTGACAGTTGCGCTATCGCCGTCGATATGGGCGTAGCTTTGCTCAAATGCTAAAGAGGCGCTAAAGTTTAGCGCATGATGTTGACTAAATAATGCGCGTAAGTAGCTGGTCATAATCAGCATACCCTTAGCGTGTAAGCTGCCGCCCAGATCGACATCCCGCTCAATATCGAGAATTTCACCAGCACCGATATTAGGCTGAATCACAGCAGTGAGCCGTGCTGGCATGCCAAACTCACTATCAGCATAGCTGACGACGGTGAGAGCGTTGACTTGTCCGACGGCTTCACCTTGCGTATTAATCAGCTGTTGACCTGTTTTGAGCTCATCCCAATACAAATCGCGCAAATAGCCTGAACGCTCATCCATATCATTGATGGCTTGGACGACATGAGAATCGTCAACGATATTTTCTCCACTTAGGCGTGCATGACGATTGGATTCATGCAACAGCTTAATGAGACGATCACTATGCAGACTCAAGCGGTCTTGGTCTTCCGCTTGCAAGCTGAGATGTTCAAGAAGTGCCGCTTGTGCGCTATTATCAAAAGGATAAAGATGAGCATACTCAATGATGTCAGCCATTTTGGCAACCAATGCCAATTCATGCTCGTCGGTGCGAATGACGTCATCATGAAAATCAGCACGAACCTTAAATACGGCATCAAACTCTGGCTCTAACTCTAACAGTTCATAATATAGATCTGCCTCTCCGAGCAAAATGACTTTGACATCAAGGTCGATCGGTGCCGGTGACAACGACAAGCTACCCGTTAAGGTAAGCATCTGCTCAAGGCTAGACAGTTTGATTTTGCGTGATTGCAAGGCGCGTTTGAGACCTTGCCAAGCATAAGGATGCTCGAGTAGGTGACTGGCTTCTAATATTAAGTAGCCTCCATTGGCGCGATGTAGGGCACCGGCACGTATCATACTGACATCAGTGGTGACCGTACCCAATTGGGTAATTTGCTCAACATGACCTAGTAAGTTCAAATGAGTGGGCAGATCTTCAAAGATGACGGGTGCGCCATTCTCAGGGTCATGACTGACCATGACATTGACGGCATAGCGGCTTGGAGTGGTTGTCAGTATCGCAGTGACAAACTCTTCATCATCGCCATTGACGATACGCTCGACATGGGTGACCATATCCGCAAATATGGCATCAAGATAAGTAATGACGAGCGGCAGCTCAGAAAACTGCTGTCGAATGGGGGCAAATAGAGGCTGTAGTGTGCGGCGTGCAATATTGCGATGTAGAGCTTCTATCGCATCATTGGCTTCATCTTCTAGTTGTTCTAAAGTGATGGTCAGCTGACTGAGCCGCTTTTGCATGTGGTTCTTTTGGGTAAAATTACTAAGCTCAGACTCGTAATCGCTGTATTCATTCTTGTCAGTATTATTATTCAGAGTGTCTTCAGTCGCGCGCGTCGTTTTTTCTATCGCTGTTTGGGTTTTATCGCTATGGCTGCTAGGTGTTTTTGTATGATCAGTGAACGGGCTATTTTCTTCGGCAGACAATTTACTCGGATGTACAAAGATGGCTTTATTGTCATGCGAGCGAAAGGTCAGTGCCAAATCGTACTGTTTACCCTCAGCGTTTAGGGCATCATAAGCGAGACTCTCTTTTTGATGGGTCTCGTTTTTGATAGCTTCAATTTTACTTTGATACTGATCACTACGAAAGCGTTGGCTTAAGCGTTTGTTGGCCTGAGTCCATAAATGATGGACTTGCTGTTGTAATAAATGCGCTTGTCCAGCTGGCAAGTGTAATGCCAATGGTGTGCGTGGGTCGGTAAAGTTATGCACATAAACCCAGTCATCAGGTGTCGGTGCGTCGCCAGCAATTTTATTTAGTAGGCGACTGATAACCGTGCGTTTGCCAAGGCCATTTTCTCCAGCAGCAAATACATGGTAGCCACTTGCGTTAATATCCAGTGCCGTGTGTAATGCTTTGAGCGCGCGCTGCTGACCAAAGCCAATATCTAAGTCTGGTGCCGTGCGTGTATCGCTTGGTAAACTATCGGCATCACTATAACGTTTGAGCTGCTCAGCGGTTATCAGGCAGCGCTGATTGACCTCTTCAAATATCGGGTGAGGCAATAGGGCATCTTGCTTGTCTTTTTCAGATTGGCGCTTGACTGCTACAGGGTTGTTTTTGGTAATAGTCGTTGCATCAGTACCGTCTGAGGTTTGGGTCATAAGAGCAGTTAGCTGTTCGGTCATAGGCGTATGTTGTTCGTTTTAAAAAGTAGAAGAGGTTTTAAGGTAAATATTTTATAAAACAGATATTTTATGAATAGGTATGGTGTCATTATCTATCTTAATCTATCTTAGTTGTCATCAACCATCTTACAAGATGCGGCAGCGTTTTAGACAGATCATTAAAGGCAGTTTTGTATCAATGTATACGTGGATCGTTGAGCCAGTAAAGCAGTTAATGACTGATCTAAGCATTTTATTCATAATAACGAATCAATAGTAAATGTGGCACTATCAATGAAGAATAACGTCTCACTGTCAGCGCAGATAGTATAATATGGCGGACATTGGCGCAATCTGCAACTATTCAATAGGCAGCCTGCATGATAAAATAGACGGTTAACCTGTCAAAACTGGATGATTCGTTGTATGTCAGCTTTCACTAAAACAGCTTCATCGTCTGCTAGCACGGTCACTGTCAGTATAGATCCTACTGGCTTTGTAAAGCTTGGTGCGCAATTACCCAAACTGGCTAATATCTTAGCGCAGGCAATAAACGAGTTAGGTTTGAGCTTGAGTGAGACGCAGCAGCGCACGCTACTACTCTACTTAGACCAGCTTTTATTGTGGAATAAAGCGTATAATCTGACCGCCATTACCCATCCAGAAGAAGCCTTGATCAAGCATGTTATCGATTGCTTGGCTATTATACCGCATTTACCATCAGGGTCGTTGTTAGATATCGGTACTGGTGCTGGTCTGCCGGCAGTTATTGTTGCGATTTGTCAGCCTGAGCGCCCTTGTACCGCCCTTGATAGCAATCAAAAAAAGATTCGTTTTATTAAACAGATCAGTAGTGAGCTTGGTTTGAGTAATATGCAGCCCATCGCTTCTCGTATTGAAGCGCATGATGCCACTTATGATGTGGTGACTTCTCGAGCTTTTGCCAGCTTAATAGACTTTGCAGAAGTAGCACAGCCGCGATTGGCAGATAACGGTCGCTTATGTGCGATGAAAGGCAAAGCGCCTACGGACGAAGAGCTACAAGCGCTCGAAGGAGAATGGCAGATTCAAACGATTCAGCTTGACGTGCCACGTTTACATGACAGTCGTCATTTGATTGAATTGTCTGGTAAAAATGACTAAGCTATCAACACATTTTTGATGATGAAACAATAAATGCTTTTGTGAATCCTCGTTTATGTCTGTAAACAGCATGATGTTTGTGCTATTTATTAAGACGCGCCTTCGTCAATCAGTCCGTTGATAGTTAATAGTTATGTAAAGAGTAAATGGTATCATCTGGTCTTTAGCCCGAAAGTTTATTAGAGTAAAAAATAGTCCTAGATCCTAATTAAATTGAGTGAGTGTATGGAAATCATAGCCATTGCGAATCAAAAAGGCGGCGTTGGTAAAACCACGACAGCAGTAAACTTGACCGCCAGCTTGGCCGCCAAACGCAAGCACGTCCTACTGATTGATTTAGACCCACAGGGCAATGCGACCAGTGGTACTGGCTTGGATAAAAATGATTTAGAGCTGACCATGGCAGATGTGCTACTGGATGGGGTTTCACTATCTGCTGCGATTGTTAGAAGTCCAGCAGGTTTTGATGTCATCGGTGCCAATCGTGAACTGGCGGGTATAGACGTCACCTTGATGGGGCAAACCAACAGTCACGAGTTGTTTAAGACAGCAGTAGCGGACTTAGTCAGTGCCCAAGTAGCAACCAATAAAGACGCCTATGATTACGTGATTATAGACTGTGCGCCCAGTTTAAACCTGCTAACGATTAATGCGTTAGTGGCCACGGATAGCGTCATTATCCCGATGCAGTGCGAATACTATGCGCTAGAAGGGTTGGCCGACTTGTCACAGACGATTGAACGTCTCACTGAACTCAATCCTAAGCTGTATATCCGCGGTGTGGTGAGAACTTTGTTTGATGCGCGAAACACACTTGCCCGTGATGTCTCAGCTGAGCTTGAAGCTCACTTCGGCGATATCATGTACAAGACCCACATTCCAAGAAACATTCGTTTGGCAGAAGCGCCCGCACACGGTTTACCTGTGATTGCTTATGAGAGATGGTCAAAAGGGTCTCGTGCGTATCAAAAACTGGCCGCTGAAGTGATGAAACAAAGCAGTTAGACATAATCAGCGGCAAACGAATCGTTAGACAGTAAAGTATTTTATAGAGCGATAATGATTCATCAGCATTTATTTGGTAGATAACTGTGTTAATAGGAAGTTATTCACACTCATTTGGCTTTTATTTTAGCGTTAGAGGATAGGTAATCATGGCGAAAAAACGAGGATTGGCTGCCAATCGAGGTTTAGATGCCTTATTAGGGTCAATCAAAAAAGAAAAGCAAATTACCGCCTCTGCTTTGCAAGATGACTCGGCTGTGCGTCGCTCGGAATTAAGCGAATCTAATGTGCCAGATAATACTAAGTCTGCCATTCAAACAGGCGTTACTCAGTCCAAAACCAGCACTGTCAAAACCACTAAAAAGTCAGATAGTGAGACAAGCATGCGCACACCGCGTAGCGCTCGCAGTCAGGCTAAAATGCGTAGCGACAGTGTCGATGGCAGTTTTCCTGAAGATCAAATCAGTTTGGTGCAGATTGCGGTGACACAGTTACAAGCGGGTAAGTATCAGCCGCGCCGTGATATGAGTGAAACGGCTTTGGCAGAGCTGGCCTCTTCTATTGAGCAGCACGGTATTATGCAGCCTATTGTTATCCGGCCGTTATTGGCCAGCGAAGATAAAAGCTCAACAGAGGTGACCCACGAAATCATCGCTGGTGAGCGCCGCTGGCGTGCGGCAAAAATGGCGGGAAAAACAGTCATCCCTGCGATTGAGCGCGCTTTGTCAGATGAGTTGGCCATAGCCTTGGCACTGATTGAAAACATCCAACGTGAAGACTTATCAGTGATTGAGCAGGCTGCCGCCTTACAGCGTTTTCATACTGAGTTTGGTATGAGTCATGCCATGATTGCAGAGGTAGTCGGTAAGGCACGTACCACGGTATCGAATCTCCTACGCTTGAATCAGCTGCATGATACAGTCAAAGACCATTTAGCCCATAGCGACCTAGATATGGGTCACGCACGTACACTTCTGGCATTGTCATCTGAGCAGCAGCCTATCATTGCGCAAAAAATAATTGATGGCGGCATGACCGTGCGCGAAGCTGAGAAACTGGTGAAATCCATATTAAACCCTGCACCCAAAGCTGAGCGCCCAGAACAAGCCCAGTCTCGCGATATTGAGCGTTTGACGCAGCGTCTGACAGATATGTTGGGAGCTGAGGTAAAGCTTAAGCATAAAAAAGACGGCCAAGGCAGTGTAGAGATATTTTTTCATAATCAAGATCAGCTGTCGGCGTTAATCAAACATTTAGAAGCGCAAAGTTAATAAAGCAACCTGCATGGTCATTCTTTAAATAGCATACTTAGCTTTTAGGCATTTTTCTTATACTCTATTATCCATAATTTTTATTAAGTATTAGCTTTATGCCTTGTAGATTGACAATATAAATAAGAGAGTCATTATGTGGGAGTTGGTAAAAGCCGGTGGTTGGTTGATGATGCCTATCGTCATATGTTCAATCGTTGCGCTTATTATCATCATTGAGCGTAGTAGTACACTACAGTTTGAGAAAATAATACCTATCAGACTGCGTGAACAGCTGATTAATCGCTTGCGTGAAAATGGTGATATCGGTCGCACACAATTGATGAATGTCAAAGAAAAAACACCACTGGGTGATATTTTGGCCACTGGCTTGCTCTATCGTCATTATGGTCTGGATTCGATGACCATGCACATGCAAAATCGTGCCAGCGTACAAGTGCATCAGCTAGAAAAAAATATCAATATGCTCGGGACAATCGGTGCGATTGCGCCATTACTTGGCTTATTAGGGACCGTATTGGGGATTATATCTTCGTTTTTAGCCATCACAGATGGTGCGATGCAAGATCCTACCTTGCTTGCAGCAGGTGTGTCACAGGCATTGATTAC
>JARIEH010000006.1 GCA_029256865.1 Psychrobacter sp. | reverse complement strand
ATTGACCGCTGCCAAATGAGCAATGGCATCAAAAATATGTTGATGGCGTCCTGCATAGAAATCGTCTTTGGTAACGATATCGGCAATCTTGTCATACGCCTCTTCGATACTCATCAAAGAGGCCAGTAGCGCCTTTTCAATATCAATATTGTGTGGCGGCTGCTGATTGAGTAAGTCGTCGGTTTTGCTAGAGTCTGCCATGGGTGCCTAATTTATCTAAAAGTCGATCATAAGGTATGCAAAAGTCGTTAATAAAGAGCGAACAAGCTTTATATTGTTGTTACAAGTGAGCGTTATCTCTACATTACGGGTACTAAAACGGGCCAGAGTAGTCTGGCAAAGGGTGCTACAATCAAAAACGGAAGTCTAACACATTCTGGTATTTTTTCAGCTGTTATCAGCAGCGCATCAGTAACTATCTATGTACTCCTCGATGGCATCTCAAGTATCGTTAATAAATGAGAGGGTATACTTAAAAGCTCTGATTTTTATAAAAATCGTCACAGTGCTTGCTGCTTAATTGAGTCATCTATTTTTATAATAAAAATAAGGAAACAATCTACCATGAACAAACAGCCGTTGTTAATCACCACAGGCGAGCCCGCTGGTATCGGTATGGATGTAGTGCTACTGTTAGCAGCTGAAGGTAAGTTGCAAGACTTTGCACGGCCTATTTGGGTGCTCGCTGAGAATGAAGCCATGCAAGCACGCGCTGATGAACTCATCGCTGCGGGCGTGCTCATTGAGTCTCCAACGT
>JARIEH010000104.1 GCA_029256865.1 Psychrobacter sp. | reverse complement strand
TGCTACGCACCGCAGCAGCAGTTGGTATCCACCACATACTTTGTACCAATGCCACCGCTCAAGCATGGTCACCTAAAACGCTACGTGCAGGTATGGGCGCACAATTTGCCCTAACTATCTATGAAGGCCTGAGCATTCAAGATATACTAGATTATGTACAAGTCCCTTTGCTGGCGACCAGCTCACATACCGATACCCTCATTTATCAGCATGACCTACGAGCACCCATTGCTTGGGTCATGGGGCATGAAGGGCAAGGTGTTTGTGACGAACTGATGCAATGCGCCACCCCAATTGCACTCCCGCAACCAAACGGTCAAGAAAGCCTTAATGTCGCCATTGCAGGATCACTCTGCTTATATGAGACCTTACGGCAGCGCCAATACAGCTAAAACCCTATCGTTATAATCAACTGATTCTCATAATTAACTTATACTCTAAGTATAAAAAATCCCGCCATCATCGATAGCGGGATTTTTATGTTGCACTAACACTCTAATTATAATTTAGATTTTGCTGGTTAGCTCAGGTACCGCTTCAAACAGATCAGCTTCTAAGAAGTAATCAGCAACGCTAGCGATTGGAGATTCTGGATCATTGTTGATAGCAACGATAACCTTAGAGTCTTTCATACCTGCCAAATGCTGAATAGCACCAGAAATACCCGCCGCAATATATAACTGTGGTGCAACGATCTTACCCGTTTGACCGACTTGCATGTCGTTAGGTACATAACCAGCATCAACCGCCGCACGAGAGGCGCCAATTGCAGCGCCTAACTTGTCGGCTAATGGCTCGATATACTTAGTGAAGTTTTCACCATTTGCAAGCGCACGGCCACCAGACACAACGATCGAGGCTGAGGCCAATTCAGGACGGTCAGATTTGGCCATTTCTTCATTGACAAAGCTTGATTTGCCCGACTCTTGTACACTATCAACAGCTTCTATAGTCGCAGAGCCGCCTTCAGCAGCCACTGGATCAAAAGCGGTCGCACGTACGGTTAACACAACTTTATCTTCTGTTGTCTTAACCGTAGCAGTAGCGTTACCAGCATAGATAGGACGCTCGAATGTCTGCGCATCTATCACTGCAGAGATCTCTGATATCATACTGACATCTAGTAAAGCTGCTGTACGTGGCATGAAGTTTTTGCCAGTAGTTGTCGCAGGGGCGATGATATGACTATAATCTGCAGCGATGTCGGCAACCAATAGCGAGATGTTTTCTGCCATTTGATGCTCATAAGCAGCATTGTCTGCAAGCAACACTTTACTCACGCCTTCGACTTTTGCCGCTTCATCAGCAGCTGCTTGGTTACCACTACCAGCAACCAATACATGGACTTCATCGCCCATTTGCTTTGCAGCAGCAATAGTATTTAAAGTTGCCTTTTTTAGACTGGCATTGTCATGTTCTGCATATACCAAAATTGCCATTGTTTTTATCCTTTATTTGTTTGTTCATGTAATTATGGATTCACATAGCTTTCAAAACTTAGCACCAAAGGTCTAATAGCCTTTATAGATGCACCAACAAAGTATTAAATAACTTTTGCTTCGTTTCTTAGCTTATCGACCAATTCATCAACTGAACCCACCTTGATACCAGCTTTACGCTCAGCAGGTGGTACAACCTTGATAATCTCTTGCTTAGAAGCCATATCAACGCCAAAGTCAGCTGGGGTTTTTTCATCAAGGGGTTTTTTCTTGGCTTTCATGATGTTTGGCAGCTTCGCATAGCGTGGCTCCTTCAGACGCAGATCTGTTGTGATGACAGCAGGCAATGTCAGCGCGACCGTTTGTAATCCACCATCCACTTCACGAGTAACGTTAACTTTGTCGCCCTCAATTTTCACCTCTGACGCAAACGTACCTTGACCAACACCCATCAGAGCAGCAAGCATCTGACCAGTTTGGTTATTATCGTCATCAATGGCCTGTTTACCCAAAATAATAATATCAGTACCTTCAGATTCAGCGATACTTTTTAGGATTTTTGCCACTTGTAACGGATATGCTTTGGCATCAGTTTGTACCAAAACACCACGATCAGCGCCCAATGCTAAAGCGGCACGAATTTGTTCTTGTGACTCTTTTGGTCCGATTGAAGCAACAATGATTTCATCAATCACACCCGCTTCTTTTAAGCGAACCGCTTCTTCGACAGCAATTTCATCAAACGGGTTAATTGACATTTTAGTGTTAGATAAGTCCACACCAGAGTTGTCAGCTTTTACACGAACTTTTACGTTATAATCAATGACACGCTTGACCGCGACTAATGCTTTCATACGTTCCTCGTTTATTAATGTTATGAATTAAAAAAGTTATAAATCATGGGCCCATTGTTATTCAAATTCTTACCTAAAAGATAGTAGCTCATTAAGTAAAGACTCATTAACATGATAATATATCAGAGCTGAGCACAGATACATAGTATTAGCTATCAAAAGACTTCACTACAGCGAGATTTACCGTTATTTAATAGACAGATATATCTTGCGTGACCATATCGATAAGGTCAAGACAACGCCGTGAATAATGCGTCATAAATTTGTCACCCTTGTTGCCAAAACTGTCTATAAGTCCATGAACTGAGTATTTATCTCATCAAAAGCGCTAATCTTTGCGACTTTTATAGTATCTTCCATTCTTTAAAGATCGATTTTTTTATTACCTCTCAATCCACTTTTTTTCTTCTTCTAAATACTATCATCAGGATTTTTTTTCGAATAAATTAACAAGTCGCTGTCACGAACATCATCAAATAACGACCAATCTGGTGGCGTATCATCATTTTTAATGACGCTCATATCACCAGTCGTTTCCATAATAACGGCAAATACTTCGCACTTAGATTTAAGGCCATTTTTACGCAGTACTTCTTGCACATCACTTTTAGTGAGATTGGCTTCTTTTAAATTATCCCAAAAATATTCACCGTTCGCCATTAATATAATGGCTTGATTATCGATCAATAATTTTAATCGTTTACATTTGCGCCTTATAAGGGAGATTACCCCTTGGATAATAAACAAAATAGCAACAGCGATTAATCCTTGTAATAAAGACGGGCTATCAGAAAGTACAGTTGATGCTAATATACTACCGATACCGACGGTCATCGCAAAGTCATGACTTGAAAGCTTTGAGAAACTCCTTAATCCCATTAGACGGGTAAACAGCATTAACCCCAAATAGAATCCAAGCGCTGATACAAAAATACCGAGCACTTGCTGCCATTCAATCGATAACCAAGTCTGCCAATGCATCTGCCAACCTCATCACTGTGTTTTAATAAGTTGATTCTTAATTGAGAAAAAAATGCATAAAAAAAGCAACCTGATGAGAGGTTGCTTTTTTTTAAAGTCTAAACAGTATTTTTATTGTTTTAACAAACAAAGTAATCAATGCTTATTGATAATCTTATAGTATTAAGTAGGCTGATAAATCAGTATGACTCAATAATCAGTAAGATTAGATAGCTTCGATTTGCTCGGCTTGTGGGCCTTTTTTACCATCACCTAAGATGAAAGACACTTTTTGGCCTTCGGCTAAAGTTTTGAAACCGTTACCTTGGATAGCGCTGTAGTGAGCAAATACATCTTGTCCACCATTGTCTTGAGCGATAAAACCAAAACCTTTAGCTTCATTAAACCACTTTACAGTGCCTTCAACTTTATCTGACATAATTTTTCCTAACTCTTTAACTGTTGGCGAGACGTATGCCTTCGCCGATTAATTGACAAATACTCA
>JARIEH010000015.1 GCA_029256865.1 Psychrobacter sp. | reverse complement strand
GTAAAAAACAATCACAATGGGCATGGTTCATTGGACTATATATAGCAGGGTTTTTAGTTGTGTTTACGATTGCGCAACTAATAAAGTTGGCGATGGGTGTTTGATAGCCTCTTATCATATAACGTAAGAAAGCAGCGTCAATTAATATACGCTGCTTTTTTATGACCCTGCAAATTTATAAGGCTGAAAGATAAGATTGATTAAACCTAAGCCCCTTGATGGTTATCAACGCCATTGCTTTCGATAAATTCATTAACTTGCGTCAACCGTCCTAGCGTGCCGACATCTACCCAATGATCGGTAATGACTTCAGCAGTTATCTGAGAGTTCATCATCGCCTGCTTAAGTAGGGGTGCTAATGCAGCAGGTTGACCCTGCACCAACCCAGCGACTAATCGCGGCGACATCACACTAATCCCTGCAAAGGTGAACTTATCTGCATCGCCAAGCACTTGCTCACTGGCCAAACCATCGTTAATCGTAAAATCACCAGCGCTATTATGTGTCGGATTATCAATCAATAATAAATGCGCGAGCTGATCGTTACCCAGTTTATAATTTTGTAGCTTGGCAAAGTCATACGTCGTCCAAACGTCAGAGTTTACTAAGAGAAAAGGCGCGTCTTTTAGCTTGCCCGATTGTAAGGCCTGAAAGATGCCGCCTGCCGTCTCTAAAGGCTCATCATCTTCAACTGACCAGTGCAGAGTGACACCGTACTGCGTGCCATCGCCTAATGTGGTCATCAGCTTATCCGCAAGCCATGACGCATTGATTGTTATATCAGTGATACCAGCTGCTTGTAGCGCTTTGACGTGCCAGACAATTAATGGCTGTCCCCCTACTTCTACTAAAGGCTTTGGTGTCTCAAGCGTTAACGGACGCAAACGCGTCCCCTTACCTGCTGCTAAGATCATTGCTTGCGTTATTACAGACATGCACGCTCCTTATCGAGAATAATTTTTTATTGAAAGCAGTGTTTTGACCATCTTGTCATTGATATTTATCATGACGTGAACTTATCCTGATAAGCAGGTAATACCGTCTCTGTTAGCCATTTATTAAAAGGAAGTAGCGCTTGCTTGATGGCAGCATCACCTTGCTCAGTAAGCCAATTTAACTCAAAAACCAAATCGCGCATGACTTTGGGTATATCGGCCAAATAGCGATTCTTCCCATCACGCTCAGACAAGCGAATAAAAATACCCAATACTTTTAAATGACGCTGGACACCCATCACATTCACATCACGCTCAAACTGCTCAGTACTGCTCGCTGTCGGTAGTACCGCCTCTTGCTGCAACTGCCAAAAATCATAAATCCACTCAGACACTTGACTTTCTGGCCAGTCGACATAAGCATCTCGTACCAATGACACCAAATCATAAGTGTACGCCCCTATCACAGCATCTTGAAAGTCAATCACTCCTAAACGTGAGTGATCTGCTTGATCTTGCATTAAATTACGACTGTGATAATCACGATGAACGATGACTTGTGGCTGCGCCAAGATAGCCTCAATCAGTGCTGACTTTAGAGTTTCCCACAAAGAGCCCTCAAAACTCACGCTGATAAATGGTATGAACCAATCACGGAACAAATCCATCTCACGATTGAGTAGTACCGTATCATAATCTGGTAGTTCATGCTCTTTGCGTGCCAGCTTTACAGGGGTTTTTTGCAGCTCAATAAGCGTCTGCATCGCCAACTGATAGTAATCATTGATAGCTGCAGATGGAGCATCGACCAATAAATGCGCGAACTCTATCGCACCAAAGTCTTGCAGCACTAAAAACCCTTGAGTGACATCTTGGCATATAAGCTCTGGCACATTGACGGCTGGTGCCATCAGCTCAGTGACATTAATAAACTGCTGCATTGCATCTTGCTCATCAGCAGAATCCATGACAATATAGCGCGCCGATGGCTGCTGATCTGTGCTGTTATCAAACAACTGTATGCGGTGATATTGGCGCGCACTGGCATCGCCCGGTAGACTATCCAGCTTAAATGTTTGATCTGCAAACTGCTGTTGCAACCAACTCTCTAACTGCTGCTGGCGAGTATTTATACTAGTATTGTCTTGGGGCTGTAAAGTGGTATTATCTGTCATAGTCATAAGAGGCATCGCAGGTCAACGGTATGTGAATTTAAAACTCGGTGTTAATAAAAGACAAACGTAGAATAGGGTCATTATTATAGTTTTAGCCTTTAGTGACTAAAACTATAATAATGACAAAAAATACTTGTTAAAATGATATAGGTTTTTTATTTAGGGATGCTATCAAGGATTTTTATCCATTGAGCTGAGTATAAAGATGTAAAAACGTCATACCTCAGCATAAAAATTGCTCAATAGTGTAGCTGATTTGATTTTTTTTGACTATGATAAGTCGTCAATATATGTAATATGAGCAGATATTTACAATCATATTATCGTATAGTGCTCATATACTAGATTATTTATAGGTTGTACGCGGTATTATAGACGGCGTCTCTGATGTATAAAAAATTAAATAATTAATATAAAGCGCAACTCTCATAATATGCTAAGTTCGTGTGCAGTTTTATTATTTACTGGTTTGTCATTCACTGGTATTCCATATGGTTCTGACTGACTTAACACATACCAACAAACCCAATATCGCGACCCAATCGGCTCTACAATCATAGGTGTGCCCTTGCTATATTCTCCGCTTTACCAAAGCATTCGTTTGATTTTATTTGGTGCTTTAAGCTTAACTGTGAGCACGGCTGCAATAGCAGATATTCGTCCGCAGACGGCCACGCCGTTAGCCGCTGATAGTTCTGATATCATGGACAGCACGTTGAGCAGTGTTGACGACATAAACACCAGCATGCCTATTAACAAAACGACTCTTGCAACTGGCACTACAGATGTCCAGGTAACACGCTCTGTAATATCTCATACGAATAAAAACACCGTTAATAAGAGTCCAACAGATACTAAAAAACCATCAGACCCAAGCTTAAAGTATGATAAAGCAATCAATCGAACAACTCTCAAGCAAGCTGATATTAATAAATCAGCTAACAGTAGCGCTTCACAGAAAATTATTAACAATTCCGTTACTACCGAAATAACAAACCGCACTGATACTGAGAATTCTGAAATAGACAGTTTCTACAATGATGTAGCTGCCACTTCTACAGTTCCCGTAACGGCTATCACCGACAGTGCTGTCAATACCGAAAACCTAATAAGTAATGATGTCTCTCAATTAGACAGTACTGATGATAAAAACGATTTAACGCGCGCTCAGCGAGGCATAACAACAGATCCGGTGCTTGATAGCAGCCGCACTGTCAGTGATGAGAGTATTCAAGAAAGCTTAATGCGTTTGGCAGAGTTTTATCAGTTAAAACCCGATAGCGATACGTCTCGATCAAAAGATATTAATGACATTGTGAGTGATGGACAACCCTCAATAGACAGCGATTTAGCACCTACACAAAGCAATCAAGTTGATAAAAGGCCAATTCGTCAGCTTGGTACTGATTTAAACCTGTTACCGCATAGCGTCGATAGCTCGCAGCGTTGCGAAGGCCAGTGGGTCTCTCCTCAGCGCAGCTCCAACTATCAACGTGCCTCCACTGAAGCAGGATACCAGACTAAAAGCGGCACTGATAATAGCCAGGCGCCTTTGTTTGCAGAGGCTGATTATGGTTATTACGATAATGTAGATTATGCTGAACTTTCGGGTAATGTCATCCTAAATCAAGGCAGTCAGCATATTGAAGCTGATAAAATCGTTCTAGATTTGACCAATGGCATCGCTGGTGCACAAGGTAATGTGATGTTTACCGATCAGGCGATTGGGAATAACAATACATCAGTAATGCAAGGCCAAGGTAGTAAAGCATCTCTTACCGAAAAAGCCTCACAAGGTGGACTTATTGGCGTCGCAGATAATTTATCTTACAATACTGAGTCTGGGCAATCTACAGCTTATGGCGTGGCTTTTGCGAGTGTGCCACTGCAATCGCACGGTTACGCTAAACGCCTAAACCGTCCTAATGAAAGCCAGTACGAACTAGATGAAGTGATGTTTAGCACCTGTCCACCGACCAATCGTAAGTGGCAGTTTGACGCTAAAAGTATAGACTTAGATACGGATACGGGTCGCGGTAAGGCTTACGACACGACCTTTCGTATTGCTGATGTTCCTGTGTTTTACTTACCTTACTTCAACTTCCCCATCGATAGTCGCCGTAGTAGTGGTTTTTTATTACCTAGTGCCAGCATCGATAGCGAAAGTGGCCTTGAAATCGACATCCCTTATTATTTCAATCTGGCACCCAACTATGATGCCACACTGAACACTCATCTTTATACCAATCGTAACCCAATGCTCTCAGGGGAGTTTCGCTATTTAACCGAAGCGTACGGTGAAGGTATATTTAATGGTTCATACTTGCCAAATGACAAACAATATAATGACGAAGACCGTAGCAGCTTATTTTATGATCATTATTGGTCGTCAAACAGTATCCCGCGCTTAAGTGGTGATGCTAAATATAGCTATGTATCTGATGCCAATTACCTCGATGATTTTGACACGCTGGGCTTGTCAGACAATACACTGAACTTACCCAGACGCGCTCGTCTTAACTACTACAATGATTATGTCAATGGTGAGCTCAAAGTTGAAACTTTCCAGACTCTTGATGCCTTTACTAGCACAGGTGAGGCTCTAAAAGATAAAGATAAGCCTTACTCACGCTTACCACAATTAGAATTAAGCTATCGTCTACCTTGGGTAGAAAAATTCGATATCACCGGTGTCCATGACTCTGCTTACTTTAAAAAGTCTATCGATGATGGCTCAGAGGCAGAAAAAAGTGGCGCGCGCGTTTATAATAAACTTAGCGCCAGCTACCCCATTGAGTCTTCTTGGGGATATATTAAACCGAAGGTCAGCTTACAGCATTTATATACTTCATACGATGAAGACAGCTTGGCAGATAACTCATTGAGTAAAGATGATGGTAGTCAGTCAGTATTTGTACCACAAGCGAGCATCGATGCTGGTCTTAATTTTTACAAAGCAGGCTCACCATTTGGAGCATTTGATAACACGATGGGCGGCTATCAGATACTAAGCCCAAGACTTAAATATACTTACTCACCCTTTGAAGACCAAAACGAGCTTCCTAACTTCAACACTCGCATTGCTTCTATCAACTATGAGCAGCTTTTTTCAGACAGTTGGTTCTTAGGTCATGACCGCTTGCAAGACTTACACGCCTTCACTCCAGGCATTAACTATCGTTACATCGACGCAACGGGCGTGACACGTTTTGATGGTAGCATTGCAGAGCAATTTTATATCGATGATGGACGTGTGACACTGGATGATCAACAATCGGTTTTTAACAGTTCATCCTCAGGCATGGTATGGGACGCCAGCACTCAACCTTATAACAATGTCTGGGTTGATGTGAGCGGTGCACTCACCAGTAGCTATGATTTAAACTATATCACTACTGAGCTTCGCTATCAGCCGTCAGACAACAGCCTGTTTAACGTCGGCTTCGTCAAGCGTATGCGTGATGATAATACCAATCAGTTACCACTATCTGCCTTTACTGCCTCTGCGATCTTCCCCTTTAACAACAACTGGCGAGTATTAGCACAAGGGCAATACGACTATAATAGTGATAAAATGCTCGATGCACTGGTTGGTGTAGATTACGAAGATTGCTGTATCGGTTTTGCCGTATATGGTCGCCGTTATTATAATGACCTTAATACTAGAGATAAACCAACACAGGCGATAATGGCCGAAATCAGATTAAATGGTCTGGGCAGTAGCAGCAGCCGTCTAACCCGATTGCTTTCAGATAAAGTACTGGGTTTTGAACCGGTACAAACTGCGTGGAAAGAGTAATAACAGCTTTGCGAAGATGACGCCCTAAGCGTCAATTAATGAGTTTAAGGTCTGTTATCAATGAATATAGATACCATTCCCAAGGGCTAGAGTAGCAAGGAAAATGAGTGCCAGTACTACGCACTGCAGGCTAAACAAGTTTGACACAGCCCGTCGTATCTTTTGGGTTTGATATAACATCGAACAATTCCGTAATAACACTCACGTAATAACATTGTGGGCAAGACTATCCAGTAGCTGATTATTTATAATAAAATCGTGCATAATATAATGGATAAGATTGGCCAAACACTATCCGATGCGATGACATTGATGAGGAGCATCATGAGATTTTTTTCTTTACGTCAAACCAGCCGTGCTGTATTAGTTTCTATGGGTATGAGTGCAAGTCTTATACTTAGTTTCAGCACACAAGCGGCAACAGTAAAACCTACACCGACGCAAGAAGTAGCTTCGACCGCTAGCCCAGACAATAGCGCTCAGTTAACATCCGCTAATAGTACCGACGGCATCATTGCGATAGTCAATGATAACGCCATCTTAAAAAGCGACTTAGTTGCTGCTATCACACAAACTCAAGCACGCGCACAAGCGGCTGGTGAGCCTATCCCCAACTCAGCTCAGTTGCAGTCTGAAGTATTGAATGCGCTCGTTTTACGTGAATTACAATTATCACTGATCAATCGAGTGGGAATCAAGCCTGATGAGGCCGCGATCAATCAGCGTCTAGCACAAATTGCACAAGCTGAAGGCCTAACTAGTATTGCGGCCCTACAGCAACGTTTGGATAACGAGCAAGCTGGTAGTTATGCCAATTTACGCACAAAACTGATTGAAGACGCTGCTATTCAAGCATTACAGCAACGTCAAATTGCCAATCGTGTGCGCATTAGCGAGCAAGATATTGATGCGTTTTTAGCCTCTCCTGAAGCCAAGCGCCTAAACCAAAGTGAATATCAGACCATTCACGTTCGCGTGCCCTATGTCGATGATTATAGTCGTCTGTCAGAAACGCAGCGCGCAGAAGCGCTCAAAGTTGCACAAGCATTACGTACACGATTACAAGCACCTAATGTGGATGTTGAAGCTGCTATAACAGCCTCGCAAGGTAGCTACCCAATTCCTTTACAAGGCGGCGATATGGGATTTCATAAGGCTACCACCCTTCCAACAGAGTTATCGAGTGAAATAACCAAGCTGAATGTTGGTGCTGTTAGTGAGCCTCTCATCACCCCTGAAGGCATTGATATCATCAAGCTTGCTAATAAAAAAGCCAGCGATACTATGATCATCCCACAGTGGCATACACGTCATATCTTGATTAAAGTTGATGAATTACAAACGGATGCCCTCGCTGAACAAAAAGTCAATGACTTGTACGAACAGCTACGCCAAGGGGCTGACTTTGCAGGCTTAGCAGCCACTTACTCTGACGATCCAGGTTCTGCAGGACGTGGTGGCGATCTTGAATGGGTCAGTGAAGAAGATATGGTCGGGCCATTTGAAGCGATAATGAAAAACACCAGCGTAGGGAACTATTCTGCCCCATTTAAGACCCAGTTTGGCTGGCACATCCTCAAAGTTGAAGGCAAACGTCAACATGATGTCAGTGAGCAATATCGCCGTAATATGGCACGCCAAGCATTATATCAACGCCTCGCGCCACAAGCGCAAGAAGACTGGCTACAAGAGCTGCGTGCAGGTGCTTATATTCAAGTAATTGCACCTTAGATAGATTATATAAAAATAACTTAAGTATACAGTAAGTTACTCAATTTAAAAAAGGGATACGCATTGCGTGCCCCTTTTTTTTGTTTTTAAAGTAAATCTGCCTTAGAACTTTATGTCCTGCCAAAGCAATATCTTAATAACAATGACCTTGGTTATACCTACTGTCCGATATTGTATGACTCATATTTTTTGCTAAAAATAGTATGAAAAACCAAATGGAAATTATATACATATATTCACAAAAGCGTATATAATAAAAACAATTGTCCATACTAAACTTTTGGTTGGTTATATTATGAAATTTAGAAAAGATATTAATGGGATAAGAGCCATTGCAGTCATCGCTGTTGTGTTATTCCATTTTAATACTGCTTGGATGCCTGGTGGTTTTGCGGGTGTTGATGTCTTTTTTGTTATTTCAGGTTTCTTGATGACTGGAATAATATTTAGAGGTCTCGAACAACAAAACTTCTCTATTTTAAAATTCTATGTCGCCCGTGCTAATAGAATTATTCCCGCTTTAGCATTGCTATGCTTGGTATTATTAATTTTTGGTTGGTTTTATCTATCCCCGTTGGAATACGAGGCTTTAGGAAAACATGCTGCCAGCAGTGTAAGTTTTTTATCCAACATTACATATTGGAAAGAGGCGGGATACTTTGATGCTGCTTCTCATGAAAAATGGTTGTTACATACTTGGTCATTATCAGTTGAATGGCAATTTTACATTATCTATCCTTTAGTTCTTATCGCTATGCGTAAGTTTTTATCCCTTAATACGATGAAACTGATGTTAATATGGGGAACTGTTATAGGTTTTATTTTTAGTGCTATTGCGACTTATAAATGGCCTATTCCTTCATACTTTCTCTTACCTACTAGAGCATGGGAGATGATGATTGGTGGTGTTGCTTACCTCTATCCTTTTAAATTACAAGAAAATAGAAAAAAATATTTAGAGTGTATAGGTTTAGCTTTAATTGTCATTTCCTATTTTTTAATATCAGCTAAGAATCCTTGGCCAGGTTATTTAGCCATCATTCCTGTTTTAGGTTCATTTCTGATTATCCAAGCCCAACGTGATGATAGTTTCATTACAGGCAACATAGTCTTTCAAAAGTTAGGTTCTTGGTCTTATTCTATTTATCTTTGGCACTGGCCTTTTGTGGTAACCATTTATATGTTCTCACTGCCCAAGTATTATATATACCCGGGCATGGCGCTATCCATATTAATGGGCTTCTTGAGCTATAAATATGTTGAAAAAATAAAGTTTAGCAATAATTTTTCTACCCTCTTTAGCTATCTTCGAAGCAAACCCATTTATATTGCGGGGTTTGTAGGATTACTAGGGAGCGCGTTATTTATGAAAACTGATGCCATCACCCATTATCGTTTAACGCCAGAGCAAATATCAATTGTAGAGCAACAACAGATAGAACCTCGAACAGAAGTTTGTGGAAAAGTTGAAAACGGAGTATCTCCAGCCTGTATTTATGGTGATGGTCCAGTAAAAGCAATCGTTATTGGAGATAGTCACTCACAAGTCCAGAATGTCGCTATTGGCAATAGAGCCACTCTTGCGGGTGGAAGTATTTTGAGCTTAGGACTTTCGGCTTGTCCGACAGTCAGAGGACTTTACTGGGTAGACGAAAACGGCAATAACCCAGATTATAATTGTGGGCAACTGGTAGAGAATGCGATTAGTCTTGTAGCTGATAAGTATCCAAACATTCCTGTCATTATTATTAGTAGAACTTCTCTTTATTTCCACGGATATAATGAAAATAAAGACTTCCATTTAGTACCACCCACTCATTTTATAGATAAGGTGTTTTCTGAAAGAAATAAAGAATATTATAATAATTTAAGCGGACACATGATTGAAAGTATATGTGAGTTCAAACAAACCAATCCCGTTTATCTCGTAAGACCTATCCCTGAAATGTTAAAGAATGTACCATTAACCATGATTAAATCTGTCATGCTGACAGGTAAGAAAGAATCTATCAAAATCGCACTTGAAGAATATAATCAGCGTCATGAGGTTGCTTTTAAAATGCAAGATGAAGCAGCTCAACAGTGTGGAGCAAAAATACTTGATCCCCTCCCATATCTCTGTGATAGCGAGTATTGTTATGGTGATAGCGATGGAATCCCACTTTATTATGATGACGATCATCTTAGTAGTTACGGTTCAAAGCTTATCTCACCTATCTATGATGAGGTTTTTAAACAATAAAATAATGTAATGTAACCAAAGAAACTAAGGGACGTTATTAAAAAATAGCGTCCTTTTTTATTATCTACCATTTAGTGCGTGTTGAACAGTATTACGGCAGGTAGTCGTATATGAGAATGTTTAGTGCCTTTTGCTTATGACCGTTAGGAGAGGATAATGAATAACTTACAGACAAATAAAAACCCGAACCTAGGGCGATTGGTTCGGGTTTAGGGCGCTTCATATTATTATTATCTCTTCCGTGGTGACTTATCCTAAGTCATAAACAGTAACCTATAAAACAGTTGGCTGACCTGTGCTTGTATTGTTACTGCCTCAACACTGCATCCGTGCTTATCCTTGTGTTGATGATGGTATTATATGCTGAACATCAGTGGGTAGCTAGACGCCAAAAGCACCATTGTTTGTACGCTTTAGCTTACATGCTCATATATGAATTTATCACCACTAGAGCAGATGATTTAGACTTTTTTATTGTTCACAAGCACTTTGCTATTCTGCATGCTCTTTTGAGACTTTACGCCCTTCTTCTTTACCTTCTTGAATTTTATTCTCTGTCTCTTTGAGGTCTTCTGATTGCACTACAGGCGCATTTTGCTCCTGTTTGCTCGCCTCTTCTGGCTCATACTGCAAAGTCGTCAATACTGGAAAATGATCAGAACCAATGGAGGGCAAACGCTCTATATCAACGACGGTAAAACAAGCACTGTGAAAAAGGTGATCCAACGCCCAGCGTAAGAATGGATATTTGACGTGAAAGGTGTTGATGAAATGTCTGCCAACACGTGGGTCTAACAGTCCCGAGATACGTTGAAAGCGGCGGGTAGTCTTTGACCATGCTACATCATTGAGATCCCCTGCCAGTATCGCAACTTGATCATTTTCTTTGATATGTTTACCCACCATTAATAGCTCAGCATCGCGAGTGGTTGATTTATCTGCTTCGGTCGGACTTGGTGGCATGGGGTGCAAACAGTACAGCCAAATGACACGGCCACTTCGCAGGCGTAGCTGTGTATGAATAGAAGGTATGTCATCAATCATGAGATACTTAACCGTAGGTTCTATCAATTCAAGCTTTGAGTAGAGATGCATACCGTAAAGGTTATCCAATGGTACCTTAACCGTGTAAAGATAATCTGGCTCAATCTCGTTCAACGCGTTCTGCCATTTTTCATCTGATTCAAGTGTAATGAGAATATCAGGCTGCTTTTGCTTAACGAGATTGACTAGCTTCTGAGTATCATTATTGGAAGTTAACACATTTGAAATCATGATTTTTAACTGATAAGCCTCTTCATCGGACTTTTTTTTAGCGTTCTGAACTTCCTTTTTCCACAGCTTGGTATAAGGCAGTACCATTCGTAGCTGAAACGCTAAAGTAATGTTTAGAGCGGCAAACAGTAACCATTGCGCTATTTGCCATTCTGACCAAAAAGTCAGCATACCAATCCAGGCGATAATACCAAGTACCATTATTTGAATACGTGGAAAGTCAACACCGCGTACCCACCAATGATCAAAGGGTAACCAACCCCAGACGGTTACAAAAGCTATTAGCCCTGCCAGTAATTGCATACCATAATACAATAGGGGAATATCCATAAGTTTTATTAACCGTTTATTAAATTAATTTTAGGCCGTTAAGAGGTTCGATGATCAGTTAGTTGGGTAAGTAAACTATATATACTATATCCGAAAATAACTTTTTACTTTAGTATTTCGTACGTCAAGCCCCTACTGTGCGCTATAAATCTCTATATCTCCCTGATGAAAATGATCAACTGAATCCTTACGTTATACTGCGTGCTTTATTTTGGTGTAAGTCATCGCAAAATATTAAGCCCAATCACCAACCTTAATGAACCTAAAGTTATGGTCACTATAGTTAATAGTATGTTAAAAATAGCTGAAATCATCTAAAAAACCTTGCTTTTTAGGGCTATTCACGGCATTGTTATTGGTTGGCGATGCAACAATTTATTGTAAAGAGGATTAGGTTTCATGAGTAATTTAATCGTAGGATTGGTAGGCTGGCGCGGTATGGTAGGGTCAGTATTGATAGAGCGTATGCGTGAAGAAAAAGACTTTGACAGTATCACACCCGTGTTTTTCTCAACCAGTAACGCTGGCGGCGACGCACCAAGCTTTGACGGTATCAAGACCAGCCAACTAAAAGATGCTCATGATATTGCAGCACTTGCTGCCTGTGATGT
>JARIEH010000085.1 GCA_029256865.1 Psychrobacter sp. | reverse complement strand
GAACACTACCTTTGCTGCCCAACTTCAGCCCTCAAGTAAAGCATTGTCAGATGCCAATCAAGAACTACTCACCCATAATGCCCAATTACAAAGACAGGTTAATGACTTACAAACTCAGGTCAATGTTTTGATATATGAAAGCAAAGGTCAGTTGTTTTTATATGGTGCCTTTACGGTATTAATAAGCTTGTTGATCGGTGTGTTTATTTCTTGGCTGGTGTTTGTGCGCCGTGAACGCTGGTAGCGCCTTCTGGTTTTATTGATTTACATTAGGTGATTGTCTATGTCTATGCCCACGTCTATGCCGAAAGATATTTGCACGCCCATGCCACACTTGCAAAACGCTCACTCGTCAAACATCATCCCTGCTAAAATTGACTGGCGAACGGATGATACGGGTAATAAGGTACCAGTGTCAGGTGAGTTTGGTGATGTTTATTTCTCACATGCCGACGGTCTAGCAGAGTCGCGTCATGTGTTTTTAGCCCATAATCAGCTACCAGAGCGTCTGAAAAACCTTGCGCCAAAGCAATGCTTTACCATCGCTGAATTGGGCTTAGGTACTGGACTGAACCTGTTGGCGACTTGGCAATTATGGCGACAGCTGCGCGCAACCCATCCTCAATTAGCGACTGCGCGCTTGCACTTTATCACTACCGAAAAGTTCCCCATACCGCTTATAGACTTAACAAAAATACTGACGTTATGGGGGCAACGCGCTCCTGAGTTGACAGCATTCATTGAGCTATTTTTAGCCGCCTATCCGCCGCTTATCGCAGGCAACCATCGTTTAAACTTCTTTGATGATAATTTGACCGTTGATTTATGGTTCGGTGACGCTGCCGATAGTCTAGCCAAACTGGCAGTAGATAACTCTATCAAGCCCACGCCTTACGTCGACGCTTGGTTTTTAGATGGCTTTGCGCCTTCTTGCAATAGTACCTTGTGGGCTGAAAACATCTTTGCACAAATGCAGCGTTTATCACGCCCCAATACCACTGCAGCGACCTATAGCTGCGCTGGGGTTGTCAAACGTGCGCTACAAGACCGCGGCTTTCAGATTAATAAGGTGAAAGGCTTTGGCCGTAAACGTGAAATGTTAACGGCGGTCATGACTGATCCTAACTATTCAAATAACAGTGTGAGCAAACATAATAGCCATAACTCCGACATCTCCCATAGCATCGTCATTGGTGCTGGCGTCTCAGGAATGATGATGGCGTGGTCGCTTGCCAATCGCGGTATCAAGGTCACTTTGCTAGATAAATCAGCACCTTTAGCAGGTGCATCAGGAAATCCCCGCGCCCTACTTGCGCCCAAGATGACGCCCATCCATCATGTCGATGAACATTTGCATACCATAGGCTATCTCTATAGCAGCAGGCTATATCGAGTACTCAATAAAAAAGCGGCACAGCAACATATAGCGCCAGTGCTTGAACCAACAGGTGCACTTGATCTGCTTATAAAGTCTAATATTGGCACGGAGCAAATCGCAGACTATCCTGATGACATGGCAAGCACGTTGTCGATTGAGCAAGCGCAAGATATCAGCGGCTTAAAAGCGCAGGATTTATCAGAGAATCTGTATTTAGCGCAATCTGGCTTGGTCAATCCACAAGCATTAAAAGAGATCATACTGAGGCATCCACTCATCCATTTTCAGCAATTAGCCGTCAATAATATCAGTGAGACAGAAACAGAGGTTTGTGTCGAAGGCAGTAATGAGGATAACCATACACTCACTATGAGCGCTGACAATGTGGTGATTTGTGCGGCGTTTGAAAGCCATCAGCTCGATCAGCGCATTTTTGATTGCCGTAAAATTCGTGGACAGCTCTCTTGGTTTACGCCAACAGCCGAACAACTCACAAACTTACCTAAAATACCGCTCAAATACAACGGCTACTGTGCTTCATTTATCGCTGAAACTGGAGACGGTAAACTGAATGACGTGGTAGAAGGCGCAGCACATTTATTACTGGGTGCCAGCTTTATACGCAATGATATCGACACAAGCATCCGTAATGAAGAGCATCAGATTAGCCGCGACAAGCTCGTCACTGCCATTGCTGAGATGCAATCTATTATTCCCACAGATACTTTATTTTGGCAGGGACGCGCAGGCATTCGCACTCAAACTCCTGATTATCACCCAATCGTTGGTATGCTCGCAGACAGCAGACGGATGTGGGTAATGAGTGCGATGGGTGCTAAAGGGTATGCACTGGCGCCCATATGCGCTGAAGCCTTAGCAGATATGATGGTAGGATCATTCGCACCCCTATCAGCAGCGATGCTTGCGCGTCTAGCGCCAAATCGCATGCGTTTACAGACACCGCTTATCTAAGACACTCGAAGTGGGTTTTATCTGTATTAAAGCGATGCTTCCAACCCTTTCAACGCTTACGACTATCTTGTCGTATTAGTCTTTGAAGTTAATTATAAGAAAGAGGCTGACTCAATGGCTTACCATCAAACCACCCTTACTCTACCTGCCTATGGCCGTGGTATTCATATTATTACCCCAATGATTGCAGATGCTATTGATGCGCTAGTCCCTCATTCATCTAAAACTGGTCTGGTGCATCTGTTTTTACAGCATACCTCAGCCAGTCTTGCTATTAACGAAAATGCAGATCCAGATGTCAGATTGGATACTGAGGACTGGCTCAATAAAATTGCACCTACCGATCAGCCAGAGTATCGCCATACGCTAGAAGGGTCGGATGATCTGCCAGCCCATTTTAAAAGCATCATGCTTGGAGTCAGCTTAACGATTCCACTGATCAATGGCGCATTGGGATTAGGAATGTGGCAAGGTATTTACCTATGTGAGCATAGAAATCATGGTGGTAATCGCAAAATTATCCTTACCGTCAACACTTAATAATAAATGCTCATCAATGATAGATTGTTGCTTATGATTTGCTCTGCTTAAATCAAGCCCTCTAAATGGACAGAAAAATGATCATGAATAGCTCTGCTTCAAAACCCACAAAATCTAAGTCCTATTATCAAATAGCGCCTGCTATTTTTTT
>JARIEH010000184.1 GCA_029256865.1 Psychrobacter sp. | reverse complement strand
TGGATGGCAACAAGGAATATAAGCATTGAGTGAGGTGAGCTGATGAATCAAGCCCTCGCCCAATAAAAACTCTAAACTGCGATAGACCGTTGGTGGCGCGACATTTTTTTGCGTTTGGTTGTTTGCGCACTCATCTGTTGATTCTAAGCGGACTTGCTGAAGCTGTGTGATCAAATCATACGCTCCCACCGGCCTATTGGCTTGTAGCACCAGTGCATATATCTGCTGACGTAGCGGGGTAAATCGTACCCCACGTAATCGAGACTGCTCTTTTGCGGCCTCTAAACGCTCAGCCACATCGTGTGGCGTAAAGTGTTGAACATCATGTAAGTGCTCACAAGTGGATGAGGTCATTGACACAACGCAAACTCCTAAAATTAATAGTGCGTTCTTAATTGTTATAGTATAACATACTACTAATGACGGCCTGCTACATTTTTCTAAAATAAAACGGATAGGACACTCATCGCATGTATGCAAATCATCACCGCTGTATCAATGCACTTAATAAAAGAAAAAACAGACAAAGCTCTGCTTCTGTTACGTTGTTTGGTTCTGTGTTAAGAGTATTTGAATTGTCTAAACGTTGGATAGTAGTGACACTGATACTATTGAGTTCAGTGATGATGAGTGCGCAGGCAGCTACTGTTAGCGTGAGTAATTATCCCTTATTTTTATTAAGTCAAGCAGTTACTGAAGGTGCCCCTTCTGCCAATCAACTGCTACAAGCAGGGGAGGTGGGACATCATGGTAGTATTAGCCCTGGCGATATCAAAGCCATTCAAGAAAGCACCTTTGTCGTATGGTTTGGTGAATCATTAGAGAATAACCTCGCATCGAGTTTGAATGTTGCGCCCAATGCCATCTCTTTATTTGATTTTGATGCTTTCAATCGCCATCCGTTGCGTGATGTCAAAGGCAAGCCTATTGCGGGCACGCTAGACCCACATATTTGGCTAGACCCTGAAAATGCTAAGGCCATCACACGTGCACTGGCGGTTATTCATAGTCATGCCAATCCACAATATAAAAGTCTATATCAGGCCAATGCAAAAAAATTCGCTCAGCGTATGGATAGAATAGTGCATTTAATGCAGCAGGGCAGTCAAAAAACAACTGCTTATTGGGCGTATCATGACGCCTATCAATATATTGAAGCAAGCCTAGGGCTGCAGATGATTGGTAGCTTAAGTGCGGATCATCATCTTGCTCCTAAAGCCAGCCAGTTGCGTTGGTTAAACGAGCAACGTCCTGCTAAGCAAATGTGTCTGGTGGCTCAAAGCAATCCTGCAAAAGGGTTGCTTGCCAAACTACAACCGGTAAACACCACGGTGCAAGCTGAAGATATGAGTGGTAGTAAAACCTTCGTTGACGGTTGGCATGATATGGCACAGCAGATACGCAGTTGTATATCTTGAACTATAACAGCCCCTACAACTGTTCTTCTTTTTTTATCTAAACATTCATGCTTACAGTGTTTACTACTAAATTTTCATTATATAGGTGGCAACAAGCGCTCAAAATAACAAACAAAGGTCATATTTTACTTGCTTAATGATTGCTTGCTCCTTATAATAAGTGGCGTTTTATTTTGGTTAAAAGGTTAGATTTGTATAGTGAGCCATTCACGGATAAGCAGGCTTTTGATGCACTGCTATTATTCCACCGCTATATCATAGGATAGCTGATGACCAAGCCTGCCAAGCGCACGCAGACAGATAAGATAGGCCTCTACATCAAACGGCAAGCGTGGATACTGTTTATTTTGATTGTCAGTGTTTCGATGCTAGATATTGTCTGGTTGCAGAGTGAGCTCATTATAGCAAAGAGCACTGCTATAGGTGCTTTGTTAAGCTTCACTTCGCAAGCAATATTTGCAATATTTGTCTTTTGGTATACTGGATATCGCGCGCGCCGACATATTGTCAGTCAGCTATATCGAGGTCAGACGGTTAAATGGCTACTGACGGTGTTTGGTTTTGCACTGATTTTTATTACCATACCATCTCTGTCTGCGCCTGCACTGTTCATCGGTTTTATAGTAATGCAGATTAGTCACAGTTGGATGTTGTTGTACGTACGCTAGTAAAAAGAAAAGCATTATTGCTTAGTTGTCACCCCCATTCAAAACCTCTTTAGTTCTTTCAAATAATAAAAGCACGGTTGTATTAAGAAGGTGCTAAATATATTAGTAGTTTAAAATGAGATCATTAAAAAGGTTATATCTTCAGTATGAAAGGCAAATATAGATTGATTGTTGAAGAAACAAACTCTTACAATTGAATTATTGATGTAGAACCATACTGCTAAACGATAAAATGGACTAACTTACTCATAAAGCTGATAAAAAACACATAATAGACTTTACATAAATGCAACGCTGCTTTAAGATAGTCAGCTAATAATTTCGCTTATAGCCGCTGTATTGAGCGCTGATTTGATAAAATCATAAGCAAATACTCAGATATCACGTTATATGCAAGTACCAAGGGCTAGTAATGAATACTCATAAGCCCTTTTTTGATAGCTAGAATTTATTAAAAGTAAATCAAGCTAGTACTGCAGAAGAACAATGGGCTGGATGTTGTTGGTTACATGAATGTTTTAGCATCATAATCCGCACACAGTAGGTCAAACCGATAATTCGCTTATGGCGTTTGTAAAAGTTTGATGAAATCTGTGTAAGTGATATTGCTAATCCACTCATCAGATGACAACCATATTTTTGGTAATTGATTAAATATTTGATTAATAAGAAGCTTACATTATGGCAGCCGAACAATCATCAACAGATTATATCTCTCACCATTTAACGAATTGGACATATGGCTATCTGCCCGGCGAAGGCTGGAAGGTTGCGTATACCGCTGAAGAAGCAGGGCTGATGGGCTTCAACGCCATTCATCTCGATTCTATGTTATGGTCAATCGGTCTAGGTATCTTGTTTTGCACTGTCTTTTGGATGGTTGCCAAAAAAGTTACCTCGGGTGTGCCAAGCAAGACACAAACAGCCGTTGAGATGATTGTCGAGTTCGTCGATAATAGCGTGCGCGAGTCTTATAGCGGTACTTCGAAACTGATTGC
>JARIEH010000127.1 GCA_029256865.1 Psychrobacter sp. | reverse complement strand
TGCTTTATGGCTAATAACCGATCATTCTCTATGATACTAACCTTCTTATTTAACAGCCTTGCTGCCTCGCCGCTATGAGGGGTTAAGCAAACTTGATGCTCTCTACTATAGTCTCGCAATTGAGCGACCAATTCATGATCATCTCTTTGCAATGAAGCCAAGTGATATAGGCCATCGGCATCAATGACGATAGATTTACCATGCATCATAATTTCTTGTAAATAACTGATAAATAAGCTTTTTGCAATATCATCACGGCCGAATCCCATACCAATAGCGATCACACTAACGTCTGCAAGCAGATTTTTGACACTGTTTTGATCATGCAAATCAAGCGTCATGGCATCAGGTAACGAGGTAAGCAGCGCACCATGAAAGGCATCGTGACAAGCAACCGTTATCTTGCCAGCCCCAGTGGCCATTGCACTGGCAGAGGATAGAATGGCTGCACCGCCCATACCTTGTGACCCATCAATACGATTACCTCCAATAATCAAAACATGACCATAACTGCCTTTATAGCTGTTTTGTCGCCGTGGAGATAGAGAGTGAGCATCAGTAAGCAAAGTAGCGACTGGTTTTGCATCATTATTATGGGCAGCATAAGGTATCAGAGGTATATCAATAATATCCCCTGCATAGTCCATTCCATCCTTTGTATGCAGACCAAGCTTGCGTGCTATCAAGCATAATGTCACATCGGCCTGTACGGCTAAATGCTCAAACACTTGTCCTGTAGATGCTACTAAGCCACTAGGAACATCTACAGCAACGACCAACGCACTAGCTTGCTGAGCAGCATTATTGAACGTTCTGATGGCTTTCTCATAGACTCCCATGGGTGCGTTTTTTAATCCTATCCCAAAGATAGCGTCTATATAAATATCTGCTTGTAATGCTTGATGATCATCAGCGCTTTCAAAGTAAGAACTGTTTTCAAAACGCTGTGAAGTACAATTGGAGCTCAACGCGATATTCTGTGCTTTGACCGCATCACCTACTGAGGCGGAAGTATCTTTTTCAGATTTTTTATTATGATCAACCTCGTCAATACCAACGGTTATGATTTGCACACGCCAACCAGCTTCCTGTAGGTAATGAGCGATCAACCAGCCATCACCGCCATTATTACCATGACCTACCCAAACACAGGCTCGCGACTGTCGATTTGAATTTCGACAATTATTACTTATAGCCGAATTTTTTTGCTTACTTGATGGTGGTAGATTATGATAATTGATATTTATAATATGCTGTACCATTTGCCACGCTGCTTGTTGCATGAGTGCAAAGCTACTATACCCTTGCGCAAACCAGTCTTGCTCTATTGCATAAACTTGCTGACTACTATATAAAGCAATGGGCAGCG
>JARIEH010000147.1 GCA_029256865.1 Psychrobacter sp. | reverse complement strand
GAATCTATTAAACGCGGGGCTAGGCACTAAGCAGGCACACCGCTATGAAAGCGCAGCTCAGTATCTGGGTTAGATATTAACTCAGATTCTACTTCTTTAAAGAACGCCACACGCTCATCAATCTTATCGTCAGATAGCGACTGCGCCAATGCAAGATAATCTTCAAAATGCCGGCTTTCTGATTTCAGTAGATAGCGATAATATTTTGCCAAGCGTTCGTCATTAATGACCGCCGCCAGTGCCGCAAAGCGTTCACAAGAACGCGCCTCAATGAATGCTCCAATTATCAGCACGTCTATCATCGCAGCAGGCTCATAAGTGCGCTTATGCTGCAGCATGCCTTTTGCATAACGTCCTGCACTGAGATATTTCCAATCCTGCCCACGTTCATGCATGATGCCGAGTACTTGTTCATAATGCAGCATCTCTTCACGTATCAGCTGTGCCAGTTTCCGCTGCAAATCATAAGAGAACTCATAACGAAATATCAGATTCATAGCCGTACCAGCCGCTTTCTTTTCGCAGTTAGCATGGTCTTGAATGATGAGTGGTAAATTCGCAATAGCAGCATCGACCCAAGCTTGGGCGGTACGACTGCCTAAAAAATTATAGACAGCAGACAGATCTGTCTTGAGCGGTGTCGCTAGTTGATGAATATCGACGCTATCTTCGGGCATTTCTTCTGCATTAAAATCTGAGGGAGTGTTGTGAATAGTCATAGTGTCATTTGGCTTTATTGAGGGTGTGTATAAAAGTCGCTCTGTCATAATTGTGGTTTTATGCTATTTTCTAAAGTGATAAGCAAGTATAAAGGGGTTTAGGGGTTAAAATCATTACGCTTTTAAATCACGGCTTTATAAAAGTACCAATGGTCATTATTTTCTTAAATGAAGACAGTATGGTAGTTCATGAATATCTTTTAGTCCGTTATATCATTCAGGGTAGCTTCGGTTGATATAAATAACCGTTTTGCATTAATGTGTCTTGTAATGATTACTTACAGTTTATAAATGTAGTGATTTTGTCTGATATGGTGATTGTCGATACGACCTCTATGCTAGACAGCACATAGAATATCATTAATATACAGTCCCAACATTTAGTAAATAAATGGTGATTCCTTGTTTATTTTATTATTTGATAGTAGGATGGGATTTTGCTTTTGAGGCATTTTGTCTTATATTGAATGTCAAACAAATGATCACAGCTCAGGCAATCGCGGTTATTGATTAGTCGCTGACGGTCATTATTATAACAATGGCAACCAATATCTCAAAATATAAGATTATAAACAACACCTTTAAAAAGCTTGCTATTGACAGCTAGCCAAATATTTACCAAGTAGTCAGACCTAAAAGCATGAAGCGCTACTTGATACGTATTTGAATGTATATCTAATGACAGTTTGTACTGTGTGTTACCGCATTTGCTTAGCGCTGTATTCAAATTTGGAATGAACAGTCAGCCTTAAGCATTTATTAGTTTAAACAGTTACCATAATAAACCAGAACTCACATCTCTCACGAACAGATAAGGACACTACTATGAGCCAGGCTTCTCACGCTAATCGTATTCAAAAAGGCATTCTTGCAGTTGACCAACAGCTGTATGACTTCATTGAAAATGAAGTGCTACCCAAAGTTGGCGTTGATTCGGATAGTTACTGGTCAGGTTTTGAAAAGGTCGTCAAAGAGTTTACGCCGCGCAATAAAGATCTGCTTGCGACCCGTGACAAAATTCAAGCACAAATCGATCAGTGGCATTTGGACAATCCTGCTAAAGACGGCGAGATTGATTACCCTGCTTACAAGACGTTTTTACAAGAGATCGGCTATCTGTTACCAGAAGGCGATGATTTCAAAGTGAGCACCCAAAACGTCGATAATGAGATTGCTCATATCGCAGGTCCGCAGTTGGTTGTACCAGTACGTAATGCTCGCTATGCATTGAATGCCACCAACGCTCGTTGGGGCAGCTTGTATGATGCGTTATATGGTACTGATGTTATCAGCGATGAAAATGGTCAAGAAGCAAAAGGCGGCTACAATCCGACGCGCGGTGCTGCGGTCGTCGCTTATGCCAAACAGTTCCTAGATGAAAACTTTGCGCTTGCATCAGGCTCATACAACGATGCAACTGGTTTTAAAGTGGTTGATGGCAAGCTTGAGATTGCGCAAGGGGATAGCAGCACTCAGCTACAAGATTCAGCGAAGTTTGTTGGTTTTGTAGGTGAAGCAGAGAGCCCAACTGGTATCTTATTAAAGAACAATAACTTGCACGCTGAGATTCAAATTGATGGCAACCATCCAGTAGGTAGGGATGATCCAGCGAGCATCAAAGATGTGCTACTTGAGTCAGCCATTACTGCTATTCAGGATTGTGAAGATTCAATCGCTGCGGTTGATGCCGAAGAGAAAGTCGAAGTGTATCGTAACTGGTTTGGATTAATGAATGGTGATCTAGAAGAAACCTTTGAAAAAGGCGGTAAAACACGCACCCGTAAACAAAATCCAGATCGTGAATACACTATGCCAGAAGGGGGTAAGCTGGTATTACCAGGCCGTTCACTATTGTTAATTCGTAACGTCGGTCACTTGATGCAAAATCCAGCCATTCTAGTCGATTTGGGTAACGGTCAAGAAGAAGTTTTTGAAGGATTGATGGACGGTTTAATCACACCGCTATTGTCGCTCAATGATCTAAAAGGTAAAACTGAGCTGTCAAACTCGCGTAAAGGCTCTATGTATATCGTGAAACCAAAAATGCATGGTCCTGAAGAAGTGAAAATGGCCAATGACTTATTTAACGCATCAGAAGACCTATTAGGCTTAGAGCGTAATACCTTGAAGATCGGCATCATGGACGAAGAGCGTCGCATGACGGTCAATCTAAAAGAAGCCATCCGCCAAGCCAAAGAGCGCGTTATTTTCATCAACACAGGCTTCTTAGACCGTACGGGTGATGAGATGCATACCAGTATGAATGCTGGTGCATTTGTACCAAAAGGCGATATGAAGTCGCAAGCTTGGTTGCCAGCCTATG
This sequence comes from Psychrobacter sp., assembly GCA_029256865.1. Next base: position 1,216 of record JARIEH010000147.1, on the reverse strand, counting down.
AGCAATGGAACGTAGACATCGGTCTTGAGACTGGCCTACAGGGTCACGCTCAGATTGGCAAAGGCATGTGGGCGAAGCCTGACGAGATGAAAGAGATGATGGATACCAAAGCGGCACACCCAAAAGCCGGTGCCAACACAGCATGGGTACCATCACCAACTGGTGCGACGTTGCACAGCATGCACTATCATGAAGTCAGCGTTGCTGATGTTCAAGACAGCCTAAAGTCACGTGAACGTGCCAGCTTGGATGATATCTTGAGCATTCCATTGGCCAAAGACACTAACTGGACAGAGGAAGAGAAGCAGCAAGAGCTAGAAAACAATGCTCAGGGTATCTTAGGTTACGTCGTCCGCTGGGTAAACCAAGGCGTTGGTTGTTCTAAAGTACCAGATATCAATGATGTCGGCCTGATGGAAGACCGCGCTACTTTACGCATCTCAAGTCAGCACATTGCCAACTGGTTGCATCATGACGTGGTCAGTGAGCAGCAAGTGATGGATACCATGAAGCGTATGGCAAAAGTCGTTGACGAGCAAAACGCAGACGACCCTGATTATCAAGACATGGCGACTGACTTTGACAACTCTCATGCCTTTAAAGCAGCCTGTGATTTAGTATTCAAAGGTCGCGCGCAGCCTAGTGGCTATACTGAGCCGTTATTGCATCAAGCACGTCTTGACTTAAAAGCTCAGCTACCTTGTAGAGCTTAATTATAAAGTAAAGCCCTTTAGTCTTAGAGTTTTAACCCCTGCTAAATTTTTAATTTAGCAGGGTTTTTTTATACCATTTTAAAACCTGAGCCAAATATTTTGTAATAAGTGATAAAAATTATTGCAAAATATTTCAGTTTTGCTATTCTTGGCTCAAGGTATGATTTTTGATAATTACGTTTCGATGTTGTAAATGGAATTTATAAACAAACACTGTGCGTTTATCCAACTTTTAATGTAGTTCAGTCGAGCCTTATCGTTTGCATACTGATAGTCAGTCCAGTCTTGTTAAGACAAATATTCAATTCTAGAATGTTCGTTATTTTAAAAAATTGTCTCTTAATTATTAGCGTATCCCACCCCTAAACTGTAAAAATGGAGTTTTACACAATGAAGAAATTACTTTTAGCATCAGCCATCGCTGCTATATCTGTATCAGCAGCACAAGCGGCACCTACTGTATATGGTAAAGCTTTTGTGACTATGGACTATGTCGATGCTGA
>JARIEH010000277.1 GCA_029256865.1 Psychrobacter sp. | reverse complement strand
GCGCAGCTCTGACGGTGGCAACGCGGTACTGTCATCGATGTATAAGTGTTTAGATTGCAAATGCTGAATGGCATTCATCATTTTTGCCCATTCATCTTCGTTCATTTGTCCTGAACGCAAGTGGGTCTGATTAATAGCGCCCCAAGATGACAGCAAACGCATGACGATAGATTCAGCAGGCATCTCCATAGAAAACACGACAACAGGCAAGTCTTCATTAAATAACACACCTTCTGCCAAGTTCATAGCGAAGGTGGTCTTACCCATAGAAGGACGTGCGGCAACAATCACCAAGTCGCCCGCTTGTAGTCCTTGGGTCTTGTTGTTTAGCTCAGCAAATGGTGTTTGCAAACCAATCATACCGTCAGGATTGGATTTAAGCTCCTGAATCTTGTCAATAACGTTGGTTAATACTGAGGTAATGCCGACAGGTCCACGTTGTTCAGCACGCTTGTTGTGCTGCTCATTGATGCTGAATATTTTGGCCTCAACGTTATCTAAAATATCACTAACGGTTTGGTCTTTAGGGTTATAGGCAAGGGTCAGCATATCGTTACCAGTGGTAATCAGCTGGCGTAGTGTCGATAACTCTCGTACACGCTGAGCATAAGCGGTCAGGTTGAACAGTGTTGCAGGACTCTGACTCAAAATATCAGCCAAGTAACTGTCGCCACCTGCAGATTTGAGGAGTTTTTGTGCTTCTAGCCAATCATGTACCATCACGGTATCGTAGGGCTCATTGACCGCTGCCAAATGAGCAATTGCATCAAAAATATGCTGATGGCGTCCTGCATAGAAATCATCTTTGGTAACGATATCGGCAATCTTGTCATACGCCTCTTCAATACTCATCAAAGAGGCCAGCAGTGCTTTTTCAATATCAATATTGTGTGGCGGCTGCTGATTGAGTAAGTCATCGGTTTTGCTAGAGTCTGCCATGGGTGCCTAATTTATCTAAAAGTCGATCACAAGGTATGCAAAAGTCGTTAATAAAGAGCGAACAAGCCTTATATTGTTGTTACAAGTGAGCGCTATCTCTACATTACGGGTACTAAAACGGGCCAGAGTAGTCTGGCAAAGGGTGCTACAATCAAAAACGAAAGTCTAACACATTCTGGTATTTTTTCAGCTGTTATCAGCAGCGCATCAGTAACTATCTATGTACTCATCGATGGCATCTCAAGTATCGTTAATAAATGAGAGCGTATACTTAAAAGCTCTGATTTTTATAAAAATCGTCACAGTGCTTGCTGCTTAATTGAGTCATCTATTTTTATAATAAAAATAAGGAAACAATCTACCATGAACAAACAACCGTTATTAATTACCACAGGCGAGCCCGCTGGTATCGGTATGGATGTAGTGCTATTGTTAGCAGCTGAAGGTAAGTTGCAAGACTTTGCACGGCCTATTTGGGTGCTCGCTGAGAATGAAGCCATGCAAGCACGCGCTGATGAACTCATCGCTGCGGGCGTGCTCATTGAGTCTCCAACGTGGCAAACAGTCGCTGCGCCCATAGATATAGCAGAGTTTGCAGAGCAGATGTCACAGCAGCCTAGAGATGATAGCAGCCAAGACGTCACTCATGAGAATCATAATAATGCTTTCACTTTGCTTGAAGTGAATTGCGGCGCCCCTGTAGTCGCTGGTCGGATCGATATTAATAATGCCATCATGGTAGCGCGGCAACTGGAAGTCGCGCATCAACTGGCAGCAGATAACATCGTAGCAGCTATCGTCACAGGCCCTCTACAGAAATCGGCGCTCATCGATGCTAATATCAAGTTATTGGATGGCACCATGTTCAGTGGTCACACCGAGTTCTTTATGCAGCAAAGTGGCTGCGATAAAGTAGTGATGATGCTCGCCAATCAAGCCATGAAAGTGGCTCTGGTTACTACCCATTTGGCTTTAAAAGATGTGCCAGCTGCTATCACGCAAGACAATGTGCGTCAAACTGTGCAAATCGTCCTAGATGATATGCGTTCAAAGTTTGGCATAGATGCGCCGCGTATCTTGGTCTGCGGTCTCAATCCGCATGCTGGCGAGGGTGGACATCTTGGTATGGAAGAGATAGAGATTATCAATCCGGTATTGCAAGAGTTTATCGCAGCGGGCGTCGATATATCAGAAGCGATGCCTGCTGATACGCTATTTACCTCTAGGCATTTAGAGAGCTGTGATGCGGTGATTGCGATGTATCATGATCAAGGCTTGCCAGTGCTCAAGTCACACGGTTTTGGCGATACGGTTAATTTAACTTTGGGATTGCCGTACATCCGTACATCCGTAGATCATGGAACGGCACTGGATTTGGCGGGGAAGGGTGGTGCGAGTGCGACCAGCTTGTATCAAGCGCTAGTGATGGCCAATGAAATGGCAGATAAAGCATTAACGTAAGTGATAAATACCGCATTGAAGATGACGCCATAATACAGTCTGATTATCAGCTGTGGTATAATTTTGTATGGTTTACAAAACTTTAAATTCAACGTTCTTGTGGCGTTGAACTTATTTACAATTTTTTTATTTTTCAATCATTAAGAATCCTTTATGTCCACAAACTCCTTTGACGCTCAGACATTAGCTGCCAGCTTAAAATCTGCCAAACACCAGCCGCGTAAACG
>JARIEH010000239.1 GCA_029256865.1 Psychrobacter sp. | reverse complement strand
TACAACTTTTTTCGTTATACAGCTACACATTATTACACGATAGTGTTGTAACTAAAACACAATAATCAACTCATTTTACTAAGAACAAACATAGTTTGCACTTATGTTCTTTTAAAAGTCCCCTCTTAAACTGATTAAGAACGGATTATATCTCTACATTAAGTATATTTTAGTACAACTGATTTTTTTTCTCTATTACAAAAACTTGGCGTTCACTAATTGAAACATATTTTGACAGTTGGCTTATATTCTGTTTATATAAAGTAGTGAACATTATTTCAATAAGCTGGTGTAAACTTGGGTGATGACAAGGGTTATTAATTATTAAATACCTACGTTCATGGTATAAAAGAATAAGATTCCATGAAAGACTATGGCTAACAGTGAAACCCTAAATCTCATATATCCGAAAGATCATACAAAATGTCAGTGCCCCTAAAATCCTTATTATAGGTAATAACAGTTTATGATCATGCCCTGTCATTCTTTATTGAGTAATAAGCGGAAAGCCATCGTTGATCGGATGAAGACGTTCGTTTTTAAAATCATACGAATGTACTTGACCTTAGTGAAAAACGCTTTTATCAATCAACAACGATCAAAAGCCCCTATAGCGACAAATAGGTTGCGCAACGGTAGAAAAAGCTCACTAACTCAAACAGCACAAGGCTTCACTCTCACAGAGGTTATCGTAACAACGCTGGTCTTAGCCATTATAGCCACCATTGCTATGCCAATGATATTGACGCAGCTCGCTAATATGGAGGCGAAGCGCGTCAAACATACCTTAATGAACACCTTTACCTCTGCTAAAGCCGAGAGTTATATTCGACGGCAGAATTTGCTGGTTTGTTTGTCTGACTCAGGTGGCCGCTGTCATAAAGAAAGCAGCAAAAAACTGTTATTATTCATTGATACAAACGACAACAAACATTTTGATAGTGAGACAGATCATTTGCTTAGTGAACAACACCTGAGCCCTAAATATGGCACGCTGCATTTACGCGCTGGAACACGTCATTATGTGAGATTTTATGGTGACTCAGGTAAGCCGCGCGGTCACTTCGGTCATATCAAATACTGCTCGAGCAAAACTTATAACCAATCCATGTATCAAGTGTCGTTCAATCAGGGTGGTATTATAAAATATAAGCCTAACAGTATTCATGATACTGGATGCGCAGGATAGCCATAGTTAAGGTGTTTCGTGTAATCTAGCATTTACTTATGCATCGCTGCTTTCATCATCACTACCGCGTGTTCTAAACCCATAAATACTGCGTCTGCAATGAGTGCATGACCGATATTTAGCTCATAGATACCCTCAATTTGAGCGATGGCATTAACGTTCTCTCGAGTCAGACCGTGGCCTGCATTAATTAATAGCTTATCATTCATGCGCTGAGCACTTGCAGCGGCTTGCTGAATACGCTTTAGTTCAGTGCTTTGAGCTTCGACATCCCCCGCCAAACCAGCCTCTGAATAAGCACCTGTATGAATCTCAATAGCATCAGCCTGACATTTGACTGCCGCAGCTATCTGCGTCTCATCAGGATCGACGAATAAAGAAACCTTGATACCTGCGGCTTGTAATTCATTAATATAGTCTGTCAAATAAGCAGTTTGCTCTGCGACATTTAGACCACCTTCTGTAGTAAGCTCTTCACGCTTTTCTGGTACTAAACATACCCAATATGGCTTTACTTCACAAGCAATCGCTAACATTTCAGCAGTAGCTGCTATCTCTAAATTAAGTCTGGTAGTCAATTTTTCAGCTATTTCATAGACATCAGCGTCTTGAATATGGCGACGGTCTTCACGTAAATGAATCGTGATTCCATCAGCACCCGCTTGCTCACATAATAATGCGGCTGCTACTGGGCTAGGATAGCTGACGCCACGAGCTTGACGCAAGGTTGCGACATGATCGATATTAACGCCTAGCAAAGGGGTTTTTGCTGATTTTTTTGATGTGTATTGCTGTGTGGTAGTCATAATAAATCCTTTGAATAACTTTTTATATTTTTTTATAACTTATTTCTAATTCTGGTAAGTTGATCATAGACTTTGATAAAAAATACTAACAAAGATAAACCCTATGATTGATAACGCTGTTGCTGTTGCCATAACAAGCGGCTTTGTAGGGGCTGGTAGTCAAGCAAATGATCAATTAGATGGCGATGTAAACGTGACCATATATTAAGGGTATGATTAACGATACCTATGTTTGCCATCTCGATAATCTCAGCACCTCTAAATAGAGCCTGTGATGTAACAATCGTCGTGGTATCTGTTTCGCTAACAGGGACAAAACCCACATCAGGTAAAAATCGATATTCGCAAGCAGCATCAATGGGCATGAGTGTACTATCATGCGTCAATGTTAAGGCAAAGCCAAGCTCCTGAAATAAGTAGTGTTCAAATTGACGTAAACATACTCTCAGCTCATCGGCTGATAATGGCTGCTTAAGTTGTAATAAGCTATCCTGATAATGCTGCCACAATACCGGCATGGGGTCTTCGGTAGGCAATAGCTTCCACAGTATTTCGTTTAAATATAATGCCGCGTATTGCTGTTGACCTTTGATCTGCTTATAGCGCTCTTGTGGTATGATCGCAGTGTTATCTGGCGTCGTTTCTTGAAGTGATAGTGCTTCTTGGGAGTGATTGCTCTGAGTATCAGCTGGTTGAATAAACTGAGCCTGCGTGATATTAATTTGAGTAAATGTCTTCAGCTC